>JALYLU010000040.1 GCA_030774075.1 Actinomycetota bacterium
GGACACGAGATGCACACCGCGTCGCTCGCCGTCCCGGTCCCGGGGATGTGTCCCTCGAACAACGCCTGCGTCTTCGCCTCGGTCGCGGTCATCACCGCGTTTACGAGCGCGGCTTCGGTGCACCGCACGGGGAGGCTCGCGACGATGTTGATCGTTCCCGGCCTCCATTCGAATGCGTGGTCGTCCGCGTCCGCGGCCCACGTGACCAACCGCAGCCCGGCGGTCGCCCATGCTTCGAAGCCCCCTTCGGACGCGGAGCTGACCGCGTCGACCGACGCCGCGGTCAGCATGCCGACGCCGTCACTCGCGCAACCGTTCGCCGTCGCGATCTCGCGGACGTGCGCGGGCAGATCGGTGCGCGTGTAGTCGCGCGGTACCTGCGCGTTCAGGATCCACGACCGGCTCCCGATGCCCCCGCCGACCGGCGCCGACGAGATCGCGATCGTCGGCACACCGAACCGCCAGACGAGCACCGGAAAGTTCGTGCCGTCGCAGAGATGATCGCCGTACACGAGCGTCGCCATCAGTAGTCGATGCCCTTCTTGGCCACGATCCCGACGTCGTACGCGTGCTTGACCTTGCGCATCTCCGTGACCGTGTCGGCGACGTCGACGAGCGCGGCCGGCGCGTCTCTCCCGGTCGCCACGATGCTGACGGACGGCGGCCGCTCGCCGATTGTGCTGACGACCTCGTCGGTGTCGATCCAACCCCAGTTCATCGGATAGGTGATCTCGTCGAGGAGGACGAGACGGTGCGTCCCCGCCTCGATCACCGACTTCGCGTGCTTCCATGCCTCGCGCGCCATCGCCTCGTCGCGGGTGAGGTCGTCCGAATCCCAGGTGAATCCTTCGCCGATCGACCACCAGTCGACGCCGAGCCGCTTTCCGACCTCTTCCTCGCCGACGCGCCAGGTTCCGGACTTCAGGAACTGCACGACGGCGACCTGCCATCCGCGCGCGATCGCCCGGATCATGACCCCGAACGCGGCCGTCGACTTCCCTTTGCCGTCACCGGTGTGGACGAGCACGATCGATTTCGCCGCGCGCGTTTGTGATGGAAGCTCGTGCTCGGTCGGCGGCTCCGTCGGCTCAGTCGGCCCAGTCGGCACGCGGTTCCTCTCGTCTTGGTCGGTACGGGACGATCGCGCGTCCGTACGGCCCGTCGATCACGGCCACGCGTGCGCCGAAGTAGCGCTCGAGGTTCTCAGAGGTCATGACCTCGGCGGTGTCTCCTTCGCATACAACCCGTCCCTCGCGGATGAGGACGAGCCGGTCGCCGTACTGCGCGGCCAAGGTCAGATCGTGCATCGTCGAGACAACGGTGAGGTCGCGAGCCCGCCGGAGCCGGTCGACGAGCTCGAGCACGTCTTGTTGATGGCCGATGTCGAGCGACGCGGTGGGCTCGTCGAGCAAGAGCACCGGCGCCTCCTGTGCGAGCGCGCGGGCCACGATCACGCGTTGACGTTCGCCGCCGGACAGCGAATCGACCCGGCGTCCCGTGAACCGGTCGAGCTCGAGCTCGTGCAGCGCGTCGCGCGCGATCTCGACGTCGTGCCCGTCGATCGACGACAAGAGACCGTGGTACGGCGTTCGCCCCAAGAGCACGTAGTCGAGCACGTCCATGCCGGGAGGGATCACCGGCACCTGGGGGACGACGGCGACGAGCCGGGCCCGCTCGCGCGAACGCATCGACGCGACCGGGCGTCCCATCAGCGCGATCTCGCCGCTCGCGGTTCGGAGCGCGCCCGTGATCGCGCGCAGCAGAGTCGTTTTCCCCGCGCCGTTCGGCCCGAGGACGCACAACCACTCGTTGGTGGCGACGTCGACCGACACGCCGCCGAGCAGCGTTTGCTGTTCGACGACGACCGAGATGTCACGGCACGAGATCGCGGCCGTCATCCGACCGCTCCTTTGGTGGTACGCAGGACGACGACGAAGAACGGCGCGCCGACGACGGCGGTCACGACGCCGATCGGGATCTCGGCCGGCGAAAGGGTGGTGCGCGCCGCGAGGTCGGCGAGGGCGAGGAACGCGCCGCCGAAGACCAACGAGAGCGGCAGGATGACGCGATAGCTCGAGCCCGCGACGAGTCGGATCGTGTGCGGCACGATGATCCCGACGAAACCGATGAGGCCGCTCACCGAAACCGCGGCCGCGGTCGCCAGCGACGCCGCCGCGACCACCGTCAGCCGCACGCGCCGCACCGGGACACCGAGCGTCGCCGCCTCCTCGTCGCCGACGCCGAGCGCGTCGAGCATGCGGCCGTGGGTGACGAGCACGGCCGAGGTGACGACGAAATAGGGGAGCACGAGAACGACGTCGGACCAGCTCGCGGTCGTCAGCCGACCGAGGATCCAGTCGTACACCGTTCGGATCGTGTCGGCGTGCCGCTGCTGCACGTAGGTCTGCAGCGCGGTGAGAAAGCTCATCACCGCGACACCGGCCAGCAACAGCGTCGCCGGTGTGCGGAGCCGCCCGCCGATCGCCCCGATCGCGTAGGCGAGGAACGCGGCTGCCAACGCGCCCGCGAACGCGGCGAGCGGGGCGGGGTCGAGGAGGCCGCCGTTCGACGTGTATCCGCTCGTGATGACGAGCGTCACTCCGAGCCCGGCACCCGCCGCCGCGCCCAACAGATACGGGTCGGCCAGCGGGTTGCGGAAGACCCCCTGATACGCGGCGCCCGACGACGCGAGCATCGATCCGACGAGCAGGGCGAGCACGACGCGCGGGAGCCGCAGCTCCCACACGATGCCGGCCTGTTGCGGCGAGAGTCCGGAGTGAACGTGCACGAACGGGAGGTGGCCGACGATCTCGACGAGTGATCGCCACGGATCGATCGCGACGGGTCCCAACGCGAGCCCCAACGCGACGGCGGCCACGAGCACCGCGCCCGAAGCGGCGACCCACGCGGGTCGCAGCCGGCTCGTGATGACGGTGCTCGCGGCGCTCGTCACGAAGTCAGCCCTGTCTCGCGACGTTCGCGCTCTGCACGATCGTCCGCAGCAGATCGACGACGCGCGGACCCCAGCGCGACGCGATGTCGTCGTCGAGCGCGACGACGTGGTGAAGGGTCACAGCCTTCATCGTGCTCCACCCCGGCCGCGCCCCGACCGTCTTCGCGGACTGTTGACAACACTTGGCGTCCGCGAAGTAGACGAGGTCCGGGTTCTGCTGCACGATGTACTCGGCCGAGAGCTGTGGGTAGCCGCCGGAGCCCTTCTTGTCGGCTGCGTCCGCGATGTTGCGCAGCTTGGCGAGTGCGTAGAGCTGACCGATGAAGGTGTGCGACGTCACGGTGTAGTACGTGTTGTCGAGCTCGTGGTAGTAGGTCAAGACCCGGGCGTCCACCGGAACCTGAGCAGCAATCGCGGCGATGTCGTGCCGCATCTTCGTGACGACTTGTGTCGCTTGGGACTCGTGACCGGTCGCGGTGCCAAGCTCTTCGATCTCCTTGTAGCTGTCGGCGAGCGTGGTTGCCGCGGTTTGGACGACGACCTTGATGTGCAGCCGACGCAGGCGAGGCGCGATGCCCTCGTCGGACAGCACGACGAGATCGGGCGAGTAGCCCGCGATCGCCTCGGCGTTCGGTTGATATCCGGAAAGCTTGGTGTGCGGGGCCTGCGGCGGATAGTTCGACTGATCGTCGACAGCCTTCATCTGTCCACCGGCACCGATGGCGAACAACATCTCGGTCGCGGTGGGGGAAAGCGAGACGATGCGCGTCGGCGCTCCCGCGGGCAGGGTGGTGGATGAGGCGGGCGGCGGCGAGGATTGCGCGCCGATTGCCGGTTTGGAGCTGCCGCACGCGGCCAGTGCGAGCATCGCGACGAGCGTGAAACCGGTTGTGCGTCGAATCACGGGATCCTCCTGTCGGCGAGGAATGGATTCGCCGGACAGAAGGCCTGCCGCGACGAGCAGCCCTTCCTCGAGAGCTGTACTTCGTCACCGACCGGCAGGCGACCTGGCTCGTCGCCACCGTGCGAAACGGCGACGACATCACAGTTGCGGGACAGCACCGGATTCACACCGGCTTCGCTGCAAGGCTGGTTCGCTGCGCAATATAGCCGTGCGCTTCTACGCCGTCACCCTTCGAGTTGATGGTGCTGGCGGTCGCCGACGAGGACGGCGAGGTCCAGGTGCTTCCAGCAACGGGTGGCGGTCAACTTCGCGTCGCTCATCCACTGCAATAGCTCGTCGGCACTGTTGGGAAGGTCGTACCCCGCGTCGAGCGGCGTGACGGCGTCGTTCGGGTCGTCGGGGACGACCACGTCGGCGAGCACGAAGCGACCGCCCGGCGCGAGTCGAGCGGCGACTCGTCGGAACAGTGCGGCCTTCTCCGGCGCGTCGAGGTGGTGAACGGCGAGCGCCGAGACCACGAGATCGAACGGTCCCTCCGGGAGCTCGTCTTGCAACCGCGCGACGCGCAGGTCGGCGGCCGGCACGACTTTGCGAGCGACGTCGAGCATTGGGTCGCTCTCGTCGATACCGATCAACCGCGCCGTCGGATGGCACTGGGCGACATGACGCAACGTCTCGCCGGTGCCGGTCCCAAGGTCGAGAATCGTCTTGGCGGGAATCTCGCTCGCAGCCTCGGCCACGACCTCTTGCAGTTGCTCGTAGTCGGGTACCTCGGCCCGCACCATCTCGAGATAGGTGCCGGGATCGAAATGAAACTGATCGGCCATGCTCACCACCCCGCGCGACATTAGGCCGTCGGGGTGGGAGACGGCGCCGTCACTGTCGATGTGATCGCGTCCGCCAGAACGTGTCGAGGCGGTCGTCCTCGGCGGCCGCGTACCGGCGAAGCGATCGGGCTCGCTCGATGTGCGCGAAGAGCTCTCCGGACGACGGCGCAACGACGCAGTGAGTGGCGCCGGCGTCTGTCGCTCGTTGCAGGATCTCCGCGTCGACGACTCGCGGGAAGACGACCAGTACCGCGGCGCTGCCGCGTGCCTTCATCTCGCTGAGTGTGTCGACGAACTGCGACGACAGGTCGGCTCGATCAGGAGCGACGAGCACGATGACGTCGACCGGTTCGTCGATCGAATCGGGAGCGGGCGAATCGGGAGCGGGCGAATCGGGAGCGGGGTGTTCGGCGAACATCGGTACCTCCAAGAGGCTCATGCCGCACCGGTCGTGAGTGTCACGGTGGCGTCGTGGGATTGTCCGGCACCGTCTTGCCATCCGACGGTGATCTTGTCGCCCGAGTGTGTCGAGGCCATCGCGTCGTTGAGATCGGAGACCGAGCCGATCGTGTGCCCGTCGATCGAGACGATCGCGTCGCCGGCAACGATCCCGGCGGCCGCCGCGGCCGAGCCGGATTGCACGCCGACGACCTGCGCACCGCCGTTGCTACTCGAGCTGTACCCGCCCGCCACCTGCACTCCGAACAGGCCGTGCTCTCCGATGTGAACGGTCTCGCTCGCGATCCCGGACTCGATCTGGCGAGCGATCGACAGCGCGGCGTCGATCGGGATCGCATACGCGGTTGTCGTCGTGGGTGCGATTGACGCCGTCGACATCGGCCGGAAGCCGCCGCTCGCTGCCGCAGTCGTCATGCCGATCACTTGTCCGTACGTGTTGACGGTCGCGCCGCCCGAATCGCCGGGCTGCACCGCAGCCGAGATCTCGATCAAGCCGTTCAACGTTTCTTGCGAGGGTCCGGTTTCGTCCGATGCGGTGATCGTCTGATCGACGGCGGTGACAACGCCTTCGGCTGCCACCGGCGTGCCGTCTTGGCCGAGCGCGTTGCCGATCGCGACGACGGTGTCGTTCGCCGACACGGTCGACGCGCTCGCAGTCTTGATGGTCGTGAGACCCGACACGTTTGGTATCTGCAAGACCGCGACGTCGTCGCTCACGCCGTATCCGACGAGCGTCGCCCGGTACGTCGGGCCCGTGCCTGCGATCTGCACCGTGATGCTCGTCGCGCCCGAGACGACGTGGTTGTTGGCCAGGATCTCGCCGGTGGAGCTGATCACCATGCCGGTTCCCTTGGCGGTTCCCGACCCGCCGAGCGACGCGGTGACGTCGACGAGCGCGGGATCGACCGCTGCCTGGATCTCGGCGAGCGTGAGCTCGACGACGCCGCGGGCGGCGTTCGTCGAGGGCGTGGCCGATACGGCCGAAGTACTGCTCACCGATGTCGGACTCGATTGCTGTGCCCGCGCGATCGCGTAGCCGCCGACCGCGCCTCCGATCATCGTGACCAGCACGAGCCCCGCGGCGAGGCGTTGGGCTCGACGACGGGGCGGTGCTTCGAGCTCCTGCGGGTGCTCTTGCTGAGATTCCATGACGTGTCCTTTTGTCGCTCGGTTCGAGCATGGCGAACACGTCTCGGGCTCCACTTGGAGCCGGTGAAGAACTGGGTGAGAGAGGGGCTACCCCCGATGACCGTTGCCAGTCTTTACAAATGGTGACAGGCTCCTCCGAGAAGGGAGGGCCGCTCATGCATGTGGCACGACTTCCTCGGATCGCCGGAATGGCGCTCGCACTGGTCTTCGCCGGCGGTTGTGATTTCGTGGTGCGGGCGAGCGTCGACACCACGGGCGGTGACCCCGACTCGGCCAGCCTCGACTCCTCGATCAGTGACGACGGACGCTACGTCGCGTTCTGGTCGGGCGCGAACGACTTGGTTCGGGGAGACACCAACTCCAAGCAGGACGTGTTCGTGCGCGATCTGCGAACCCACCACACCGTTCGGGCGAGCGTCGACACCGCCGGCGGCAATGCCAACGGCGACAGCTTCTACCCGACCATCAGTGGTGACGGCCGCTACGTCGCGTTCGCTTCCAGGGCGACCGATCTGGTCGTCGACGACGGCAGCGCGGTCGAGGACATCTTCGTGCGCGATCTGCAGGCCGGGACGACCACGCGGGTCACGGTCGACACCGCCGGCGGCGATGCGGACGCGAGCACCCGACACGCGAGGATCAGTGCCGACGGCCGTCACGTCGTCTTTGCCTCACCGGCCAGCGATCTCGTGTCCGGAGACGGCAACGGCCTGGAAGATGTGTTCGTGCGTGATCTCGACGCGCACACGACGGTTCGAGCGAGCGTCGACACCACCGGCGGCGACCCGAACGGGCCCAGCGGGTCGACGGGCCTGTTCTCGCCGCCCGCGATCGACGCCGACGGCTCGCGCGTCGTGTTCTACTCCGCCGCGAGCGACCTGGTGCCGGCGGACGGGAACGCGCTCTCCGACATGTTCGTGCGCGATGTGAGCGCCGGCACCACGACCAGGGTCAGCGTCGATACGGCCGGCGGCGACGCCAACGGTCGCAGCGACGAGCTCGGGGGCCGGCCATCGATCACGGGCGACGGCAATGTCGTCGCGTTCGCGTCGTTCGCGAGCGATCTGGTTGTCGGCGATGCCAACGGCAACGCCGAAGACGTCTTCGTGCGAGACCTGACGACGTCGACGACCACACTGGTCAGCGGCGACACGAATGGCGGATCGGGTCCGTCGATCAGCGACGACGGCCGCTTCGTATCGTTCCAGACGACCCAGGTGTGGGTGCACGACCGCCAGACCGGGTCGACCGCGATGGCGAGTGCCAGATACGGCCGGCCTGCGAACGGCATCAGCGGCGCGGCGGCGCTCAGTGCCGACGGCCGCTACGTCTCCTTCCACACCACTGCGAACAACTTGGGTGTCAACGACGGCAACAATGCCTTCGACGTCTACGTGCGTGCGGTGTCGATGCCGACGATCGAATCGATCACGCCGAGCTCCGTCGCGCGGGGAACCTCGGCCACGCTCACTGTGACCGGAACGGGATTCCTGCCCGGGTCGAGAGCGCGAATTGCCGAGGGCGGAGTGACAGTCGACTCCGTCACGGTGATCTCCGAGACCGAGCTCGAGGTGGCGGTCACCGTCGACCCCGGCGCTTCGCCCGGCGCGCGCACGCTGGTGGTGTGGAGCGATGGCACCGGACCCGGTCCCGACGCCGTCACCGCCGCGATTTGCGCGGGTTGCCTCACCGTCACCTGAACCTCAGACCCGCGCGACATTTCGTGCAAGCGCCCTCGGCATGATTCGAACATGCGACACACGGTAGGAATCTCGAGATTTCTTTCTGCGTGGTCGACCTGAATCTATTTGGGCAGGTCAGATGGGGTGCGGCGTCCGTTGCATCCGACACGTAGTGGCTGATTCTGAGCAGTAGATGGGCAACTGGATGGGCAATTTGGGTCCTGAGGTTGCGAACGCGGACGCGCAGAGTTCGCGCGCCGATGTGACGAGGGCCGGTGCGCGAGGCACGGTTTCGAGTCGACACGGACTACTGGTCCTCGTCGAAGAGCGCGTTGGTTTGCGGAGGTGCCGGCGACCATCTGGTTCGCTACACGACGGCGCTCCGGCGGCTTTCCGAGATCTCGATCGGCCGCCACGCGGTCATCGGCGGGTTCGCGGTGATGGTTCGTCTCGCGACAGCCCACCGGGTCACCGACGACCTCGACGCGGTGACGTGGACCGAGGACGGCACTCCCGACGCTCCCATTGCGGTGCTGCTCGAGCACGGAGCAACCCGCAGTCGCAACGGCGTCGACCTCGGCGACGTGCATATCGATCTCATCGCCGTGAGCGACTACGAACCAAATCAACTTCCCGTCGACGTCGACGACACGTTGTTCGTGATCACCCACACGTACGGCCTCTCGTCGGCGACCTGGCTGACGATCGAGGCGCGGGCCGCACATGAAGTTTCGACGCGAGCGACAGCTCGCGTCGCGACGCGCGCCGCCCTCGTCGCGATGAAGCTGCGAGCGATGCAACAACGTCAGGCGAACGTACTGAACAAACGCGCGTCGGACGCGTGCGACGCATGCCGGCTCCTGGCCGCACACGATCGTGACGGAAGCATCGCCCGCGAGCTCGCAACGGCACCTGACGGGCTAGGCGCATGGTGCATCTCCCGAGCGCGCGAAGTGTTCGACACCAACGCCAGCCTTACGCGTCGATGGCTCGCCACGGGTTCCCCCGACATGGCCGCGGTTAGCATCGACGAGCTCCGAACGGTCGGCTCCCTCTTCGCAGGGCGAGGGGGTCTGAACATTTTGGGGCGCGTGTTCTGGTGCACTGGGTTCCGGGTCGGTAGGAGCTCTGTGCGGTTGGGCGGGCGCGCGGCTTACGGTTGAGGGGTCCAGGTGGAATGGCGGTCCGATGACGACCGAGAACGTCGCGGTCTTGTTTACTGATGTGGTTTGCCCGACGGAGCTGTCGCAGCGTCTGTCAGCCGAGGCCGCGGACGAGGTCCGGCGGGGCCATTTCTCGAACTTCGGTCAGGCGATCGCCGAGTGGGGCGGTACCCCTGGCGGCCATCGCACCCGCGAGAACGGCAACCGCTCCCCGCGCCGAAGATCCCACGTCAGTCTCCGAGGATCGTGAGCGCGGCCGCGAGTTCAGGGCTGGCTGAATCCTCGGGGAAGCGGTCGAGCGTCGTTCGAACGACATCGCGCCAGTGAGCCGGACGAGCCTCGACTGGCAGCCGGGCCAACGTGATGGCGGACCGCAGGGCGAGCAGGAGCGAACCCTGCGCCAAGCCGACCTCGACCGCGGCGAGCAGGTCGTGGGCTGCGTCTTCCATCCGTGTCGGGAACGCGGCGGCGGTGATCTCGGCGCGCACGCGCAACAGATCCGGCTGATGAACCCATTCACCCGACTTCTCGACTGCCGACAGCGCATCGTTGACCCGCTCGAGTGCTCGGCCGTAGTCGCCTAGGTAGGCGTGGTTCCTGGCGACGACACCGAGGAAGAAGGGTCGGAAGGCACCATGCCCGATGAGGTCCATCCCGGCTTCGCACTGCTCGAGCTCCTCGGCCGCGGCGGGGAGACCGGGCTCGGGCGCAAGAACGTACTGACGCCCGATCACGGTGAAGTAGGCGAAGCGGCACTGGTCGGCGGTGTCCATGGTCCGCTGACCGAACCCGCGCGCCCCGGCCGCATCGCCGGCGATCATCCGGAGCCAGGCCAAGTAGGTCGTGACGAAGGCCGAGCTGAACGGGCCCCGTAGGAACCCGATCTTCTCCGCGGTGGCAAGCGCTCGGCTCTCCCACTCCGCGCTCTGGGCGGTATGCCCTTCGAGGCCTGCGATGCAGGCGAGGGCCACCGCCGTGACCGGAACCGGGTCGTGGGGAAGTGGCCAGGACGCGGACACGATGGCGTCCGCGGGCCGGGCGAGGTAGCCGGCCCAGGCTTCTTCGAGCCAGGCTCGGGCGCTCTCCAATTCGCCGCGATACAAAGCGTGGAAGCCGATCGCCGTCCTGATCTCCGGCGCGAACCACGCCGTCTCGGGCGCGTCCACCGAGGCCATCAGCGGTTCGAGCACGACGCCCGCGGCGTCGAGCTCGCCTCGTACGAGCATGTAGCTCCAGATCCCGATCTGCGCGGGCAGGATCTCAGGTCGATCGGTTTGGCGGCGGCAGATGCGATCGGCGAGCTGGAAGTCGGCGAGTACGTCGGGATAGCCGTAGCCGAAGAGCGAACTGACGCTGATGGTTCGGAACATGCGGGCCGCGAGCTCGGCGAGATCGCGCTCGTCGCCTTCGGGCAGTGCGGCTAGGAGTTCGATGGCCCGATCGAGCAGCCGTCGTGCCTCGCTGTGGCTGGCTTCAGCTTGCGCCGCCTGCGCGGCGGCGATGTAAGCGGGGATGCTTTGCGCTACGTCACCGGCCAGATCGTGATGTTGGGCCACGATCGCCATGTCTCCGGGCGCCGTGGCCGTGTCGCGCATGAGGCGGGCGATGCGGTCATGTGCGGCACGACGGGCATCCAGTACCTGCGTCTCATAGGCGGCGTCGCGCAGCAGGACATGGCGGAACCCGTACCCGCCCCGGCGGGCGTCGCCAACCCTCTCGACAATGCCGGCCGCCTCGAGCTGAGCCAAGGCCTCGATGACCGGGCTTCCCGCCAACTCGCGCAGCAGTCCGCCGTCGAACACCGAACCGAGCGTTGCTGCCAGTTGCGCCACTCGCAGGTCGATGCCCGGAGCGCGAAGGCGCGCGGTGAAGAGTTCCTGGAGCCGGGGCGGCAGCGTCTCGCCCGGGATGGCCGTGAGCGCGCTGCGAGCCAGTTCCTGAATGAAGAGCGGAACTCCACTCCCACGCTCGATGATGAGGTCGCACTGCTCGGCGTTGAGGTTGCCGTCCGCGACCATCGCCGCGACCAGCTTCGCCGCATCGTCACCCCGCAACGGGTCGAGCTCGATGTCAGTCGCGCGAGTCGCCCAGGGCGTCGTCAGGAGCTCCCGGGTCGTGATGAGGACCATCACACCCGGGGCAACTCCCCTTGCCAGCAGGCCGATCAGGTCGACGGTGGAGGGGTCGGCCCAATGGAGGTCTTCGACGACGATCAGGGTGGGCGTCGCCCGGGCGAAACGAGCGAGCCAATCGACGAGCGCGTTGAGGGTCTCGGCACGAAGGGCCAGCGCATCGACCTCGCGTCGCGTCCACGCCTTGTTGACCTCTAGGCCCAGGAGTGGGGCGATCAGGGGGACGACATCGTCCGCTCGGAGGCCGGCAGCCTCCACGCTCTCTTCCACCGCCGCGACTCGTTGTTCCGACGGCTGCTCCGGATACAGGCCGAGGCGATGCTCGAGCATCCGTCCGATCGGCCACAACGCCACGTTGGCGTGGTAGGCAGAACAGCTCGCCTGCAGGATCGCGCCGCCACCGGCTCGCACGTGCTCACACAAGTCGGCGGCCAGCCGCGACTTGCCAATGCCGGCGGGCCCGCGCAATATCACCACAGCCGTCTCCAGCGCACTGCTCCGGTCGGCCGGCTCGATGACCTCGTCCCAGCTGCGCCGGAGCCGGCCGCGGGGCACCTCACGGCCGACAAGCGAGACCGGCTGCAAGCGCCCTTCGTTCTGTAGACGCCGGACGACGCGAAATACCTCGACCGGACGCGAGATCCCCTTCAAGGCCCGCGTCCCGACCGACGCCACCTCGAAATGGGTCTCGACCAACTGTCTCGTCGCGTCGCTGACCACCACCGTGCCGGCCTCCGCCTCGCCCTGCAGACGCGCGGCGATGTTGGCCGCTGCGCCAACGATGTCAGAGGCGTTTGCCACCCCGGAGGTCAAACCCGCGACCACCACCGTGCCGGTGTGGATTCCCACCCGGATCGCAGCGTCGATGCCGTAACTGCGACGCAACCCGGGACCGGCAGCCGCCATTCGCTCCACCAGCTCGAGGCCGGCGAGGACTGCCCGGATGGCATCGTCCTCGTGCGCGTTCGGATAGCCGAAGCACGCAACGATGCCGTCGCCCTGGAATTGCAGGACGGTCCCACCCAAACCCTCGATCGCTTCGGTCGCCGCCCGCCGGTACACCTTGAACAGATCGCGCACGATCTCCGGATCCGTCACGTCGGCGAGGTCCGTCGATTCGACGATGTCGGAGAAGATCAGGCTGACGAATGCTCGCTGGCCCTCGGACAGTGACTGCTCGTTTCGAGCCCGAACGAGCATCGCCGCGGCGCGCTGGTTGTCAGGCACAACCGCCAGAATGTCGTCGGCTATCGCGGTGACTCGGTCCCACGCGCCGCCGGAGGCCGCCGAGTCGGCGTCTATCAACAGCCGGTCGATCAGGTGGGCCAGGCGATCCTCTGCTCGGTCCGACCGTGGCTCTCGATCATCGGTCACAAGGGCACCGACATACCGCTGGATAGGCACCCGGCCGCGCATTGTTCACGTAGAACAGTGCCGGCACCTGGGGCTGCCGCTCGGAAGGGCCGAGGAGAAGGCTGCCTTCGTAGAGGCCGCACGGCACGTCGGTGGTGTCCGCTTCGATCGTGACCGAGTCGGTGTCGGGGCCGATCGTCGTGGGCTCGACTGTGATTGCGGATGCCTTGAGCGACGATGATGTCGTCCGCAACGCAGGCTTGATCGCAGTCACCGCCCGATTCAGCCATAGCCGCCCCCTATCGAACGACACCGTAGTGAACCTTGGGCCTCCGCTTCGACGAACGGTTGGTTGACGACGCGCTCTTCGGCTTCGAACGCGACCTTTCATCGCGCTTTCAAGGCCCTTCGCGGCTGAGCTGGGACGTGCTCGGAGTTGTGTGACGCTGTGAGGTTCGCGCGTGAGGCCGCCGGCGAGCAAGATGGTTGCGGAACCCGCGCCTTGATTGTTCACCTGTTTGATCATGAGGTTCGCGGCTTCGACAGGACCGTTGCTCGCACCAGTGCGGTGCTGGGGAGGATCTCGGCGCGCCAGCATCGCAGCGTCTTGGCGAGTCCGTGAACCTCGACACCGGCAACTCGTCGACGAAGGCCCCGCCGTGTCGTACGAAGATGCCTTCGCGTGGGGCTCGACGCGAACTCGCGACGCGGGTAGCCGACGACAGGTCGATGTGATGCCCGGCTTCCGTAATGCTGCCCCTGAAAGAGAAATGGCTCGTCACCTCCTCACCAAAGCGCGCAACCGGCGCAGCGGTCAACGAGCACGCGAACGTCGGACGACGCGCCATCGAAGCACTCGAACACTTGGACTTATCCCCCTCGCGGATCACTCCGGGGCGTCTCAGAATGCGCGCCGATCCGCGCGAGCGGAGCATTACCGATGTGCCGTTCTGCGCGAGGCAACAATCGCGAGCGCGGCGCCCGGGTTCGAGCGTGGATGGGCGCGCGAACGGTGATCAGACCCGCGCGCGGACCCGCCCGCCATTTCGCCGGCACACCATCAGCGACGGCTCTTTGATGCGGTGTCGATGATTGTCCCGAGGTGGTCGGCCGCGTCGGCGTCTGCAGCTTCGATGAAGTGGGCGTATATGCCGAAGGTCGTCCCTGCATGCGCGTGACCGAGACGGCCGCTGACTGTCTTCACGTCCTTGCCGCCCGAGAGAAGCATCGTCGCCGCGAAGTGACGCAGATCATGGAGGCGTACGCCTTTGAGGCCGAGGTCGTCACGTAGTCGGCAGAACGCGAGCGTCACATACCCGGGACGCCACGGAACCTGTCCGGCTGGATCGTTCGAGAACACGAAGTCGTCGGGGCGAAGGATCGTGCCCAGCTCGGTGCCGAGGCCGAGGCGCGCGGCTCGATGCTCTCGCAAGCGCTCGACGGTTCCCGGGTCGAGGCGAATCCGGCGCGCCGCGTGCGTCTTGGTGTCCTTCTCGACAAGTTCACCTTTCCCGTTCTCTACGATTGACCGCTCGATGAGCAGCGCGCCCTTGTCGAGATCGACATGCTTCCAGCGCAACGCGCACAGCTCTCCTCGACGCGCGCCCGACGTCGCGGCCAGACGCAGGAAGCATCCGAGCGGCGGGTTGCTCTCGTCGGCGTACGCGATCAAGCGTGCGACGTCGGCGGCATCGGGAGGCGACACCTCGTGACGCGGTTCGCGCGGCGGCGACGCGTTCACGGCGGGGTTGATCGTCAGCAGCCCCCACTTGACCGCTTGCGCGAGCGCGCGGCGCAACAC
>JALYLU010000041.1:0-5768 GCA_030774075.1 Actinomycetota bacterium
CTCCCGAGCCCACGCGTCGAGGGCCTCGACGCGGTTCATGACCGCGTCGGAGAGCGCCTGCTCCTGACGATCCGCGGGCAGCGCGGCCAGCCGGGTGCCGGCGGGAGGAGTCGCACCCCGCGCGTACTTGCCCGACAGGACGCCGCTCGCCAGCGGGAAGTACGGAACGAACGCGAGGTCGTGCTTCGCGCACGCGTCGAGCACACCCTGCTTCTCGGGGCCCCGGCGCAGGAGGCTGTACTCGTTCTGCACGCTGACGAACCGGGCCCACCCGTGGTCGGCGCTGATGCCCGCCGACTCCTCGATCATCTCCGCAGAGAAGTTGCTGCTGCCGATCTCTCGGACCTTGCGCGCGCGTACGAGCTCGTCGAGCGCACCGAGGGTCTCCTCGATCGGCGTGCCCTGGTCGGGGAAATGCAGCTGGTAGAGATCGATGCGGTCGGTCCCGAGCCGGCGGAGCGAGTCGTCACACGCACGCGCGACGTACGCCGCGCCGGCTCCACCCTTGCGCTCGTCGTCGATCGGACCGCCGAACTTGGTGGCGATCAGCGCTCGATCGCGGCGACCGGCCAGCGCCCGGCCGAGGAACTCCTCGCTGCGCGTCCCACCGTAGATATCGGCGGTGTCGAACAGGGTGATGCCGGCGTCGAGCGCCGCGTCGACGACCGCCTTCGACGCGGCCTGGTCGATCCGGCCCCCGAAGTTGTTACAGCCGAGGCCGACGACCGACGCGTCGAGAGCACCGATGGAGCGAGTCTGCATGGGGTCAGCATGGCCCAGCCGACCGCGGCCTGTCAGGCGGGTCGGGCGGTCAGGCGGGTCAGGCAAGCCGGCTGCGGGCGATCTCTTGCGCGGTTGCATAGTCCGGCTTGTTCGTGTTCGTCCGGGGCGCCTCGCCGACCAGGAGCGCCCGCGGAACCTTGTAGCCCGCGATCTTCGTGCGACAGTGCTCCTGGAGCGCCTCGAGCGTCAACTCCGGCACGCCGGCGCGCATCTTGACGAGCGCGACCACTCGCTGACCGAACCGATCGTCGGGCACGCCGACGACGACCGCGTCGAACACGCCGGGATGGGCCCGGACGGCGGCCTCGACCTCCTCGGGGTAGATCTTCTCGCCGCCCGAGTTGATGCAGCCCGAACCTCGACCGAAGAGCACGACCCGGCCCTCGGCGTCGATCGTCGCCCAGTCGCCCGGCACCACCCAACGCACTCCAGCCGCATCGGTGCGGAACGTCGCCGCGGTCTTGACCGGATCCTTCCAGTAACCGATCGGGATGTGTCCCTTGCGCGCGAACAGGCCTTCGGCGCCAGAGCCGGGTTCGAGCGGCTCCAGCGTGTCGGGATCGAGCACCCACGTGCGCCCGTCGGTCGCGAACGCGGGCCGGTCGCGTTCGGTGCTCGCGCCGACCTCGCTTCCCGCGGCGCCCGTCTCGGACGCGCCGTAGCTGTCGTTGAGCACGGCGTTCGGGAACGCGCCTGCGAGTTGCGATTTCACTGACGCGCTCAGCATGGCGCCGCCGTTGCCGACGCCGATGATCTGGGAACAGTCCCAACGTTCGGGTTCGGCGAGCACGGCCTCCGCGAGCGGGCGCGCCATTGCGTCGCCGATGATTCCGATCGTCGTCGCGTACTCCGAGACCGCGAGATCGAGGACCCGCGCGGCATCGAAGTGCCGCTCGGTGTAGACGACCGCCCGGTTGCCGCCGTAGAGCGCGATGAGCGTCAGCCACTGACCACCGCCGTGCATGAGCGGGCCGAGCACGAGCGGACTCATGCGAAACGCCGGCTCCGCGTTGCGCGTGATGTCGGACGGTTCGGAGATCGGATCGAACACGGAACCACCGAGACAGCATGCGTAGAAGAAGTCCTCGTGGCGCCACATCACGCCCTTGGGCATCCCGGTCGTGCCCCCGGTGTAGAGCATGTAGACGTCGTCCGAAGCACGCGGCACGCCGGCAAAGTCGCGCTCCGCGCTCGCGCCTTCCCACTCGTCGATGCGTATCCGACGGTCGAAGCCGAGCTCGTCGAGGAGCGGCACGTACTCGTCCTCGACGATCATGGCGACGAGCTCGGCATCCTCGATCACGTATCTCAGCTCGTCGGTCACATAGCGCCAGTTGACGTTCACAGGTACCACGCCGCATTTCCAGCAACCGAGCAAGGATTCGACGTACTCGGCGCGATTGCGGGAGTAGATACCGACGCGCTCACCCGGGCGTATCCCCGACGTCACGAGATGATTCGCGATCCGGTTGGCAGCCCGGTCGAGCGAGCCGCGCGTATGACGCACCGGCGGGGCGACGAGGCACGCGGCATCGGGTCCCGCGTCGCACAGCGCTTCCCAGAGATCGGCCAGGTTGAACGTCGGGACGCGCACGGACGGAGCCGACCGGCCGGTCAACTGGCCGACGCCGCCGCGGCCGCCTCGCGCTGGCGCGTCGTGCGGTGCATACGGTCGGTGTCGAACGTGGGCAGGACGTGCTTGCCGAACGTCTCGATCGTCTCGAACGCGAGGTCGCGTTCCATCGTCGACGAGAGCAGACCGAACACGACCTGGTCGACCCCCGCGTCGGCGTACTTCAGAATCGCGACCTCGACCTCGTCCGGCGTGCCGTAGGCCGTGTCGCCGGCCGCGATCGAAGCGTCGATCTGCTGGGGCGTGGGGTCGGGCAGGAGCGCCGGCCACTCCGGTATGCCGGCCGGTCGCGGAAAGGTGTCGAGATACCGCAACAGGAGACTGCGGTGGTAGCCCATGCCGAGATCCGCGCCGAGCTCGCGCGCGCGCTGGCCGTCCTCCAGACAGAGCAACTGCGTGGTGACCATGATGTTGTCGTTCACGAAGTCACCGACCGGCTCGGCCCGCCCGATCTCGTCCTTGTAGAGCTCGACGAGCGGCTTGACCGACTCGGGGCCGCCGATCGTGAAGCACAGCACGCCCAGTCCCATGCGAGCGGCCTTCCCGAACGTCGAGGGATTGCCGGCGGCGACCCACATGGGCGGGTGCGGCGCGGAATACGGCTTGGGCAGAACGTTGCGCGCCGGCATGGAGAAGAACCGGCCGTCGAAACCCGCGTACTCACCGGGCCGCCACATCTTGTGGAACTCCCCCACGACCTCGTCGAACATGTCGCGCGTGAGGTCGGGATCAGTGATGCCGAAGCCCTTTTGCTCGGTCGTCGACGAACCGCGACCCATGCCGAACTCGAAGCGACCCTCCGAGAGATGATCGAGGAGCGCGACCCGCTCCGCGACGCGCGCCGGGTGGTTGACCGGCGGCGTGACGTTGAAGATTCCGGAGCCGAGATGTAGGTACGTCGTCGCGGCCGCGAGGTAGCCGAGAAACACCTCGTTCGCCGACAGATGTGAATACTCCGTGAGGAAATGGTGCTCGGTCGCCCACGTGTACTTGAATCCGACGCGCTCGGCGGCTTGCACGATCGCAACCTCGTCCATGATGCGCCGATGTTCGTCGCCGTTGAATTTCGGCAATACGCACGCGCTGTTGAAGAGCCCGAACTCCACGGTCACACTGCTCCCTCGCCGCGCCGACGCGGCGTCCCGGCTTCGATACGGCGCGAGACGCTACCCGGTGGCCACCTCGAGGGCTCTACCATCCGCCGGATGGTGCGCCGACACACCTCTGTCGTCGCGAGCGTGTTGTGCGCCGCGGTGTTCTCATTGCCCGCGTGCGCGGGCGTTGGCGACACGAAGAGCGCGGCGACGCCCGGCTCGTCGACACCCGGCTCCTCGACTTTGGCGGCGACGTCGACACCTTCGTCGAACCGAGCAGGGTCGCGCGCAACATCGTCTCGGCGCGGACTCGCGGGCAACGGCGTCGACATCTACGCAGCCGATCGCCCGAATGCGTTGTCCGACGTCGTCAAGCACGACCGGGCCCTCGTATACGTACCGAACTCGCTGAGCAACACGGTCGACGTCATCGACCCCGTAACCGCTCACGTGGTCGGCCACTTCGCCGTCGGCGCGTTGCCGCAACACATCGTGCCGGCGTGGGATCTGAAGACGCTGTACGTCACGAACGACCGCGGCAACACCTTGACCGCGATCGACCCCGCGACCGGGAGTCCGGGGCCGACGATCCGCGTCGAAGATCCCTACAACATGTACTTCACTCCCAACGGGAAGTACGCAATCGTCGTCGCCGAGCGACTCCAACGTCTCGACTTCCGCGACCCGCACACCTTCAAGCTCGTGAAATCGGTGCCCGTCGACTGCCTGGGCGTCGACCACGTCGACTTCTCGGCCGACGGGAGCTACCTGATCGCGAGTTGCGAATTCTCGGGCAAGATGCTGAAGCTCGACGTGACCGACCAGCGGGTGATCGGCACGATCCTGCTGAACGGTAGGGACGCCAAGCCGCAGGACGTGAAGCTCGATCCCACCGGGCGTGTCTTCTACGTCGCCGACATGAAGCGAGGGGGCGTCTACACGGTCGACGGCGACACGTTCGCCGTCACCGGATTCGTGCCAACGGGCGCCGGCGCGCACGGCTTGTACGTCAGCCGCGACTCCAAGGTGCTCTACGTGACGAACCGGGACGCGGGGACCATCTCGCTGCTCGATTTCTCGACCGACACGGTGACCCGAACGTGGACGATCCCGGGCGGTGGCTCACCGGATATGGGTGGCGTCTCGGCCGACGGCAAAGTGCTGTGGGTCTCGGGCCGTTTCCACGGCGTCGTCTACGCGATCGATACCACGACCGGCGCGCTCCTGCACAAGATCCAGGTCGGCTCAGGACCGCACGGCCTTTGCGTCTTCCCGCAGCCGGGCCGTTACTCACTCGGTCACACCGGCGTCTTCCGCTAGGCCTGGGTCGATGTCCGGACCAGCGACGGGTCTTGGCACGGTTGGATCACGCTCGCGGGCACGGCCGGTGCGACTGCGGCGATCTTGCGGACCGTGAGCCACGCGACGAGGCCGCCGAGCACGCACAACCCCGCGCAGATGCGCATCGCGGTCGCGACCCGGTCGGTCAACACCGACGGGGCGAGCGTGGTGTCGAGGTGGACCACGGCCGGCAGTACCGCGACTGCGAGCAGCCCGGCGAGGCGCGCGGCTGCGTTGTTGACACCCGACGCGATGCCCAACTCGTCGGCGTCGACCGCGGCGAACACCGCCGCGGTGAGCGGCGCGACGGTTAGGGCGAGCCCGAGCCCGAACACGATCGCCGCGGGCAACACCGCGGTGAGGTAGTGACTGCCGGGGTGGATCCCCGTGAAGAGAAGCATCCCCACTCCCACGAGCAGGGGGCCCACGGTCATGGGAACGCGGGGACCGATGCGCTGCGCGAGTGCGCCCGCTCGCCCCGAGAGCGTGAGCATCAGCGCAGTGATCGGCAAGAGCGCCGCACCCGATTTGAGTGCCGAGTAATGCAACGCGAGCTGTAGCTCGAGCACGATCAAGAAGAACGCGGCACCGACCGCGGCATACACCGCGAGGGTCGTTCCGTTCACACCGCTGAACTGGGCGGAACGGAAGAGACCCAGGGGAAGCATCGGGTGGGAGTGGCGCGCTTCCCGGACGAGGAACGCGACGATCGCGCCGACCCCGATGATTCCCGCGGCTACGACACCCGCGTCGATGCCCTGCGGACCTTGGATCAAGGCCCAACACGCGCCGCCGAGACCGAGCGACGCCAGCACCGCGCCCGCGAGATCGAGTGGAGCGCGATCCTCGGCGCGGCTCTCGGGCACGTGACGCACGGTGATAGCGATGGTGACCGCGGTCACGGGTATGTTCACCAG
>JALYLU010000041.1:5778-14340 GCA_030774075.1 Actinomycetota bacterium
CGAGATCGCGGCCAGGCCCCACCAGGTGCCGATCGCGTGGGCGCGATCGCCCTCGGCGAAGCTCGCGGCGATGATCGCCAAACTCCCCGGCACGAGGAACGCGCCTCCTGCGCCCTGCAACGCGCGCGCAAGCGAGAGCACGGTCACATTCAGCGCGGCCGCGCAGCCGGCGCTCGCGACCGTGAAGCCGACGAGTCCCATGATGAACACGCGCTTGCGGCCGATCCGGTCACCGAGCGCGCCGCCGAACAACAAGAGTGCGGTCAACGTCACGAGATACGCGTCGATCGTCCACTGCAATCCCGCGACGTCGGCGTGCAGATCGCGTGCGATCGACGGAAGCGCGACATTGACGACCGACCCGTCGAGGAAGGCCACGCCGGATCCGAGGACGGTCGCGGCGATTACCCAACGGGCCGCCGGCGTACCGAAATGCAGCACGGTCGCAGTCTGGCGCGAAAGCGGGTACAACGGAGAGGAACCGCACCACCGTGGATAGGAGACGCGAAGTGGACGACCGCGACCTGATCGAGCGGATCACCCAGCTCGTCGCCGAGGAGCAGACGCTGCAGCAGAGCACCGATCACGATCCGGCCCAGCTCCGCGAGATCGAGGTGACCCTCGACCAGCTCTGGGACCTCCTTCGTCAGCGCCGTAGCCAGGAGGAGTTCGGACGTGATCCCGGCGTGGCGCAGCCGCGGGACCCGAAAACGGTCGAGGGTTACATCCAGTAGGTCGTCAGGGAGAGGTCGTGAGGCCTGGTCAGGTCGCCGGCACCGCGACTGCGTCGACGCGGTGCTCGCGCTCCCGGTGCATCCGGGCGAACGACAATCCGGCCAGGAAGCCGGCGACGATGGCCGCGACTCCGCCGACCGTGAAGCCGGCACGCGGTCCGAACACCGCGCAGATCGATCCGATGATGGGGCTGCCGACCGGTGTGCTGCCGAGGAACGCGATCGCATACAGGGCCATGACCCGGCCCCGCATCTCGGGTCGAGCCGTGAGCTGAAGCGTCGTGTTGGCGGTCGCGATGAACGCGAAGGACGCTGCTCCCATGAAGAACAGTGCGACGACCTCGGTCGCGAGTGTCGGCGCAGCCGCCGCGAGCAGGATCGAGATCCCCATCGCGTACGCCAGTCCGAGCAGCCTGCGATACGACACCCCCCGCCGCGATGCCGCCGCGAGGCCACCGAGCACGGCGCCCGCACCCATTGCCGACGTCAGGCCGCCGAAGCCGCCGGCACCGAGACCGAAGACCCCGGTCGACATCAACGGGATCACCACCTGGAAGTTGAACGCGAGCGTGCCGATCACCGCCATCATGACGAGCGGAGTGCGCACCGTGCGATCGGACCACACGTAGCGGAACCCCTCACGAAGTTGTCCCTTGGCGCGGGGCACGATCGCAACCCGCTGCAGCGCATCGGCCTTCATCATCCATAGGGCAAGGAGCACCGCGAGGTACGACGCGGCGTTGAAGAGGAAACACGGCGCGAGTCCGACGGCTTCGATGACAAGGCCGCCGATCGCCGGCCCGACGACGCGCGAGCTGTTCATGACCACGCTGTTGAGCCCGACGGCGTTCGGCAACTCGTCCCGGCCGACCATCTCCATGACGAAGGTCTGGCGCGCGGGATTGTCGATCACGTTCACGAAACCGAGAAGAACCGAGAAGAGGTAGTCGAGGAACACCGTGGCCGCGCCGACCGCGACGATGAGCCCGAGACCGAGCGCGAGCAGGCCCGCCACGATCTGGGTCAGGTACAGGAGGCGACGCTTGTCGAACCGGTCGGCGATGACGCCGCCCCACGCGCCGAACAAGAGCACCGGCAAGAACTGCAAGCCCGACTCGACGCCCAAGGCCAGGCCGTTGTTGTGCGTCAAACGCAGGATGAGCCACGCCTGCGCGAGCCGCTGCATCCACGTACCGCTGACCGAGGTGATCTGGCCGATGAAGTACAGGCGGTAGTTGCGGTTGCGCAGCGACGAGAAGGTCGCTCGCCCGAGGCGACGGGCCCTGGTCATGGTTCGGGATCCTCGATGAGACGTTCGAGCAGCCGCGCCGCGCGTTCGAGCAGGGCGCGCTCCTCCGCGGAAAAGGTCCGCAGGCGACGCGCGAGATACGCGTCGCGGCGGCGCCGGATGGTCTCCACGAGCGCGCCGCCCGCCTGCGTCGCTTCGACGAATAAGACCCGCCGGTCTTGATCGGAGGGCACGCGCGTCGCGAGGCCCTTGCGTTCGAGCGAATCGATGACGCGCGTGATCGTGGGCGGTTGGACGCGCTCGGCCACCGCGAGCTGCGAAAGCGTCATGCGCTGCTCACGGACGATCACCGAGAGGGCCGAGAGCTGTGACGGCGTGATGTCCTCGGGCGCGTGCTGGCGCAGGCGGCGGCTGAGCCGCATCACCGCGAAACGAAGCTCTGAGGCCAGCTCGGAACTCCGGACGCGGTAATCGGTGTCTGCCATACAGTTAGCATAGCTAACTAGCTACTTCGACCTGAAATAGTCCGCCGGTTGGGTGCTCGCGATCGGTGCGCGAAGGGCGGATGATGGCCTCGACCCGTAGGGCTAGTACGGATCGAGGCCATCGTGTTGAGAACGGTAAACGCTCAGGCCACGTTGTGGGAGTCGATCCTGCCGGAGCCGTTGTTGGGGATGCCGGCTGAGCTCGAGGCGGTGGATCGACTGTTGGACGATCCACGGTTCTTCGAGCCGTATCGGGAGTTCTTCCACGCGACGATCGGGCGGCCATCGATCCCGATCGAGACGTATCTGCGGTTGATGTTCTTGAAGTACCGCTACAAGTTGGGGTTCGAGCCGTTGTGCCGGGAGGTGGCGGACTCGATCAGCTGGCAGCGGTTCTGTCGGATCCCGCTGGGCGAGTCCACGCCGCATCCGACCACGTTGATGAAGATCACGACTCGTTGCGGCGAGCGTGCGATCAACGAGCTGAACGACGCGCTGTTGGTCAAGGCGGCCGAAGCTCGGGTGCTGAAGACGAACCGGGTGCGAGCGGACACGACGGTCGTCGAAGCGAACGTCGCGTATCCGGTCGATTCGTCCTTGTTGGCCAAAGGCGTGGCACGTCTCGCCAAACTCGCCGGCCGAGCGCGAGCGCGGGGTCTGGCGACGCGGACACCGTTGCGGGACCGGACCCGTTCGGTTTATCGCCGGGCTCGGGATGTCGTGAACACGTTGCGGCAACGCGGCGACGAACGGCGAGTCAAAGTGCATCGACTCAACGCCGAGCTCGCCCAGATCGCCCGGGCCAGCATCAACGAAGCGCAGGCGGTGATCCGCAACGCCCGCCGGCGGGTGCGCGCGCTGGGTGATCGTGCCACTGGTCGCCAACGAGCAATCATCGAGGATCTCGCCACGTTGTCCGAGCGGCTCGAACGAGTCGTAGCCCAGACCCGCCAACGCGTTGTCGAAGGTGTCACACCGTTGGGCGCGACGCGCGTCGTGTCTCTGCACGATCCCGACGCACGACCGATCCGTAAAGGCAGACTCGGCAAGCCTGTCGAGTTCGGCTACAAAGCTCAGCTCGTCGACAACGAAGACGGCGTGATCGTCGACCACAACATCGAGACCGGCAACCCGACCGACGCACCGATGCTCGCACCCGCCATCAAACGCGTGGCCCGACGTGCGGGACGTGTGCCCCGAGCGGTCACCGCCGATCGCGGTTACGGCGAACAAGCCGTCGAAGACGCGTTACGCACGCTCGGCGTGCGTCACGTTGTGCTCCCTCGCAAAGGCAGACCGAACGCGGTCCGGCGCGAGATCGAGAACCGACGAGCGTTCAAGAACATGGTCCGATGGCGCACCGGCTGCGAAGGACGCATCAGCTGCGCCAAACGCGACTTCGGTCTCGCCCGCACCCGCATCGACGGACTCCACGGCGCCCGAACCTGGTGCGGGCACGGCATCTTCAACCACAACCTCGTCAAGATCGCCGGGCTCCTCGAATGACCACCCGCCGAACCAACTCACGAACCAACCCACGACTCCGCGAAACGACACGCGCCGCACCGCCGCCCGAACCCCACAAGGCCGCTCATCCCAAATGGGGATTCTTCAGGTCGAAGTAGCTAGGCAAAGTATTCCCGGAATCTCTGCAAGACCGTGCCCGGATCTCTCCCGAAGGGTGAGGTGTCGGGAGATCAGCGACGACGGAAGGAGAAGTCGTCGCCGTTGCTGGTGGCGAGGGCCGTGAATTCGGCGAGCGCCGTGCGCCGGGAGGCCTCGCCCGTCGGCCGGGGCGGGGCGGGCCGCACCGCCACCGGCGTCGGGGGCTCGGGCGCGAGCGCCTCCTCGTCGGGTTCGGCGTCGGGATCGACCTCGTCCTGCGCGACCTCGGGCACGAAGCCGACGTGGTATTCGACCTCGCCCAGGGTCGCGGGCTCCCGCTTCGGGCGGCGGCGGGAGAGCGGAGGCGCCGGCGCCTGGCGGCCCGCGATTCGCGACGGCAACGGCGGCGGGATTTCGGACGCGACCTCTGACGCGACCGCGGCGACCCGCGCCGGTTGCTGGGATTCGTCCGACGATTCGTCCGTGAGTGGGGCGCCGGCGGCGGGCTCGGCGGCCTGCAGCTCGGCCACCGCCGAACGCATCGCCGAAAGCTCGTCTCCGAGTATCGCGGCGTGCGCGCGGAGCTGGTCGCCATCGGCACGCGCCCGCACGCCTTCGGCCGACAGGTCGGCCACCCGGGCACGCAACTCGTCGCGCTCGGCCTCGGCCGTTGCCAACTTGCCCTCGGCCGCGAGACGGGCGCTCGAGGCTTCGCGCGCCTGGCGCCGCAGCTGCCCGAGGGTCCCGTCGATCTCTCGCGCTCGCGCGTCGGTCGTTGTGATTCGCTCCGCCAGCTCGACTTCCAGCTCGCCGATCCGTGTCGCCGCGACGTCGACGGCCAGCTCGGCGTCGGCGCGCGCTCGTTCCGACTCGTAGCAACGCTCCTCCGCCGCGAAGCGCGCCGCGACCGCGTCGTCGCGCTCGGCAAGCGCATCCTGCGCCGCCTCTTCCGACGCGTCGATTCGAGCGCTCAGATCGGCGACGCGTACGGCGAGCCGCGAGCTCTCCGCATCCTTCTCCTCGAGCTGCGCGGTCATCCGCCCGATCGGGCCGTCGCCGGCGGTCAGCGCCGCGAGCTGGGCGGCGAGCCGGTCGCGGTCGGAACGGAGGTCGACGAGCTGCTGTTCGGCCGTCGCCAGCCGGATCATCTCGTCCTCCGCGCCTTGACGCGCGCTTTCAGTCGCGCGCTCGAGAACGCGCTCGGCGAGCGACCGCGCCGCTTCCGCGCGCTCGAGCTCGGCCCGCAGCTCGGCCCGCGCCCTCTGCTCGTCGCGTAGGCGCGTGACGTACTCGTCGAGCAGGCTGTCGTGCTCCGAAAGCAAGCTGCGCAGCTCCGTCATCTCTTGCAGCGCGCGTTCGTGCTCTTTCTGGAACTGCTTGAGCTCGTCGGAGAGCTGAGAGCGTGCCACGCGCTCGGCCCGTGTCCGCTCCTGGGCCGCGCGGCGAGCTTCATTCGTGCTCAGCCGCTCGACCTCGCGCCGCAGGGCCGAAGCCTCCTGTTGCGCCTGGGTGCGGGCCGTCGCCTCTTGCTGGAGCCGCTCGTGCTCGTCGGCGAGGACGCGTCGTGCCTCTTCCGCCGACCGGAAGTTGCGGCGCGCCGCGCTCTCGAGGTCCGCCAGACGTTGACGTACGGCTCGACGGCCGCTCTCGATCGTGCGCGGGACGGCCACCGGATCGACGGTGAGCACGGGCGCGGGAGCGAGCGGCGTCTGGACGCGTTCTCGCTCGGCGAGAAGCTCGTCGAGAAGCATTCGCGATTCCCCCGTGCGGTGCGTCGCGTCGGACGCGACGGCCGCCGGCCGGTCGACGCCTGACCCACGCATGCCAAGTGTTACTTCGGCCACAGTTCGCGCGCACTTGATCAAAATCGGCCGCATTTGCGCAGCGCGACACGCGGCGGCGGAGTGTGGCTGATGTTGGTGTTCGAGGTCGGTGATCACCGCGAGACCCATCGGTTCCCGCCCGGACGGACGTTCCAAGCGCGCAGGGCGCGCTCCTCGTGCTCGGAGCCGACCACGCTGATCGTCGCGGGATCGAGCGCGAGTCGAGCGCCGGCCCGCGGGGCGAGCTCGAGCGCCACCGCGACGAGCACCCGGGAGGCGTGCCCGTGCCCGAAGCACAGCACGTCACCGCCCGCCGCCGCGACCCGGTCGAGCACGCGGCGGGCGCGCGCCGCGACCAGGGCGATGGTCTCCCCGCCGGGCACCGGTCCGCGCCAGACCGTCCACCCGTCGAACGCCCCGCCCCGACCCCGGATCTCGGAGGTCGTCAGACCTTCGAGCTCGCCGTAGTCCCACTCGCACAGATCGTCGTCGACGCGGGCATCGGCAAAACCGGCCGCGGCCGCAGTGTCGCGCGCGCGGGTTTTCGGACTCGTCAGCACGAGGCGGAATCGATGCTGCGCGAGCGCGGGCTCGAGCGCGGACGCGGCGACGCGGCCGGCTTCGGTCAGAGGCACGTCGGTGAAGCTGGTGTGGCGGCCTGCCGTGCTCCACCCGGTCTCGGCATGACGGACGATCCAGAGCTCGTTCATCCTCAGTGTCGATCAGGAGGTGATCTCCGCGGCGGCGCGCAGGCCGTCGCGGAAGTCCGGGTGCGCGATCTCGGCGAGCGCGGCCGCGCGCTCGCCCACCGTTCGCCCGCGCAGCTCGGCGACGCCGTGCTCCGTGATCACGAGATCGAGCTGATGTCGCGGTGTCGTCACCGTGGTTCCCGGCGTCAATGTCGTCACGATCCGCGAGACCGTCACGCCGTCGGACCGAGCGGTCGACGGGAGGCAAATCAGCGATCGGTCGCTGAGCTCCAAACCCGATTGCGCGACGAAGTCCTCGTGGCCGCCGATTCCCGAGAACTGGCGTCCGTCGAGACGGTCGGCGGCGACTTGTCCGTACAGATCGACCGCGAGTGCGCCGTTGATCGACACGACATGGTGATTGCGCGCGATGGTGTCGGGCGCGTTCACGATGTCGACCGGCAGGAAACGAACCTCGCGGTTCTGGTCGAGCCAGGCGTACAGCTCGGTCGTGCCGAGCGCGAACGTCGAGATCGAAAAACCGCGGAACTGTCCCTTGCGCGCGTTCGTGACCTTCCCTGCCTGGTGAAGGCGCATGAGACCGGTCGTGAACATTTCCGAGTGGACGCCGTAGTCGCCGCCCGACGCCTCTGCGAGCACCGCGACGATCGTCGACGGCACGCCACCGATCCCGGTCTGCAAGGTGCAGCCCTCGGAAACGAATTCCCGGGCGAACGCCGCGATCGCCCGGTCAACGTCGCTCGGGACCTCGTCGTCGAGGACGAACGGCGCCCGGTCGTTGCGCACGATCACGTCGACCTCGTCGACGTGCAGCGTGTGCGGGAACTGCGGCGGGATACCGAGCGTGCGCGGCAACTGATCGTTCACCTCGACGATCACGATGCGATTCGGATCGCGTGCGGCCCGATGCAACTCGCCTACCGTCGCGCCCGCGTGCAGTGACAGGCTCATGAATCCGTGCTCGTCGGGCGGAGCGGCCGCGGTGGCCATGACGCGAGGCGCGAACTGCTCGGCGATCGTCACGAAGCGGCGGAAGTCGGCCGGGATGAATTCGACGTTTGCGCCTGCATCGCGCAGCGCGCGCTCGGCCGGACCGAAGAAGCCACTGCGCAAACGGACGCCCGGCTTCGTGAAGACTGCGTAGAGGTCGAGGAGCAGCGCGCCGAACATCTCGAGCCCCTGCCAGTCGTCGCGCTCGCCCAGCGCGTGCAACAACCCGTCCGGTGCACCCGGACCGAGCGGAATCGCCAAGGTGTCGGCCGGTCGAAGCCGCGCGGCCGCGTCCTGCGCGCTCACCTCGCGCGCGGTCACTGCTGGGGGGCGATGACGTTATTGACACTGCGGCTCGCGCTGCTCACGCGCTCGAGCACCGCGGTGAGCAACCCGAGCGCCTTTGCCGTCGCCTCGAGATTCTGACGGATCGCCTTGGCCTGTACCTCACCGCGCTCGGCCGTCGCAGTCAGGAGCTCGACCGGACCACGAATCACACGGTCGAGCTCGCGCCCGCCCGGCACCTTGCGCATGACGTCGACGGCCGCGCTCGCGAGCGACGCCGCGTGTCCGACGACCTCACCGAGCACGCTGGTCTCGCGGTCGGCGATCTGCAACACGTTGGCAACGTCGCGTTGCGCCTGGTTCGCGATGCCCACCGCGTCACGCACCAGCCCGACGACGGCCGGATCCTCGGCTGCCTTCACCAACGCGCGCATCTGTCGGATCGCGTCGCGCACGACGTCTTCCTCGTCGACGTATCGACCGCTGCGCGCTTGGGCGCGCACGAAGTCCTCGAGTTGCGGCGGCAGCGACAATTCCATGGCACCTCCCTAGACGGTCAGGACCGTTCTCAGGCCGAGGCCCGCGGTCATGTCAGCGAACGCTTCGTTGACCTCCGCGAGAGGACGCCGCGCGGTGATCATTCCGTCGAGATCGAGCCGGCCGGCGCGCCACAGGTCGAGG
>JALYLU010000042.1:0-3797 GCA_030774075.1 Actinomycetota bacterium
GAGCGTCGAGCGGTTCGTCGAGGCCCTTGAGGTCGAATGACCCGACGCTGACGAACCAATGGTTTCCCCGGCCCCGAGCCATGGCCTTGACGAGGTCGGCGACGAGGATCTGTCTTCCGGAGGCGGCCGAGCAGAGCCCCGCCGCCTCGACGACGGGGATCCCGAAAATGTCGTCGTCCTCGACGGTGACGTCACCACCCGAGACGCCGATCCGCACTTCGTGCGATTCCGAAAGTCGACGGGAGTAAGTGTCGACCGCCTGTTGGATGGCGACGGCTGCGCTCAACGCGTCGGCGGCACTCGGGAACGACGCGAGGATTCCGTCGCCCAGCCCCTTGATCACGAACCCGCCACACTGGTCGACTGTGTCGGCCAGCAGGTGATCGTGGACGCGGCGAAATTCATCTGCCGCCTCTTCGCCGACGCGCACCCGCAGTTCAGTGGAACCGACGAGGTCAGTCACAAGGATCGTTGCAGTTCGTGACGGCAATTGTGGGCCCCCCGCGCGACGCCCGAGCCTAGCTTTGCGCCCTCGGATGCGACATAGACACCACGCCGACGCACCGCACTCGGGTCAGTGCCGTGGCTGAGTTTTGGTCCCGTGGGCGCAACGCGCCCGATCGTGGGATGCTGGGCGCGTGCCCTCCGACCTCGCGAGCGGTCCGTTAGCCGCTGCACCGCTGCCCGAGGGCACTGTCACGGTGTTGTTCACCGATCTCGTCGAGTCGACTCAGTTGAACCAGCAACTCGGTGACGAGATCGCAAACGTCGTTCGGCGTGAGCTCGAGCAGGTTGCGCTGGAGCTGATCGAGGGCCAACGGGGTGTGGTGGTGAAGGGGATGGGCGACGGCCTCATGGTCGCGTTTCAGTCCGCTCGGCGCGCCGTCACCTGCGCGCGCGAGATCCAGATCGCCGTCAACGACCGGAACCGCGACCACCCCTCACAGCGGGCGGTGATGCGGATCGGGCTGCATACGGGCGAGGTGATCGAGGACAGCGGCGACCTCCACGGCGAAACCGTGATCATCGCCAAGCGCATCGAGGGTGTCGCACCGCCCGGCGGCGTCTTCGCGTCAGAGACGGTCTACGGCGTGCTCGGCACCGCGCGGGCGGAGTTGGTGGATCGCGGCGAGTTCGAGTTGAAAGGCATCGACGCGCCGTGGCGCCTCTATGAAGTTCCCGTCGCGTACGAGCACGGCAGCGCGGTGCTCGCCGACGCGGAGCGTTCACCGTATGTCGGCCGCGCGCGGGAGCAGGAGTGTTTCGCGGACCTCGTGGCGCGCGCGGCCGGCGGCCGCGGCGGGATGGTGTTCGTCACCGGCGAGGCCGGCGCGGGGAAGAGCCGTCTGATCCAAGAGGGCTCGGCCCTCGCAGGCGAACAAGGCATGGCCGTACTCGTCGGGCACTGCCTCGACATGGACGCGCCGCCTCCGTACCAGCCGCTGCTCGAACAGTTGGATCAAGCAGCACGGGGCCTGCCGCCCGAAGCGTTTCGCGAGCTGCTCGGCGAGAACGCGCCCGAGGTCGCCCGGCTCATGCCGGAGTTGCACCAGATCTACGACGACGTCGGTGAGTCGCCGGCGCTCCCGCCCGACCAGGAACGTCGCTACCTGCTGCACGGGTTCGGACGGTTCGTCGAGCGCGCCGCGCTCCGCCGGCCGCTCGTTCTCTGCTTCGAGGATCTGCACTGGGCGGATGAGTCGAGCCTGCTGTTGATCAGCGCGCTCGCGCAGATCGCCGGTGAGATTCCATTGCTCCTGGTCGGGACCTACCGGTCCGGGGAGATCGGCCCGCTCCACGGCCTCTCACGCGCGTTGGAGGATCTGACCCGCCGCCGGCTCGCAACGGAGATTCATCTCTCGGCGCTGTCGGAGCCGGATGTGGCGTTGCTGCTCGCCGGCCGTGCGGGACAGCCTCCGCCGGATGAGCTCGTGTCGCTCGTGTACGACGAGACGGAGGGCAATCCGTTCTTCGTCGAGGAGGTGTTCCTCCACCTCAAGGAGCGCGGCGCGCTGTTCGACGACTCGGGCCGTTGGCGCGACGCCGTGGAGATCGCCGACACGGAGGTTCCGCGCACGGTTCGTCTCGTGATCGAACGGCGTCTCGAGCGCGTCGGTGGCGATGTGCGCAAGGCGCTCACGGCGGCCGCGGTGGTGGGCCGGAGCGCGAGCTTCGAGCTCTTGCTGGTCATCGCCGGCCTCGACGAGGACGCGCTGCTCGACGCGCTCGAGGAAGCCGAGCACGCCAACCTGGTGGACGGTCAGAACCGCGGTGGTGAGGTCGTCTACAGCTTCGTGCACGAACAAATCCGTCAGACGCTGCTGGCCGATCTGTCCGCGCTCCGGCGCCAGCGCATGCACGTCCGCGTGGCCGACGCCATGGAACAGATACTGGGCAACGCAGCGGAGCAACGCGCGGCCGACATCGCCCATCACTTACAGCTTGGGGGTACGACGGCGCCGGCCGACCGCACGATCCACTACCTCGAGCTCGCGGCGTGCAACGCGGTGGCGGCCGTGGCGCCCGAGGATGCAGTCCGTCACGTCGATGCCGCGCTCGAGCTGGTCGGCGACGGCGATGGCGCGCACAGGGCCGAGCTGCTGGCGATCCGGGCGCGCGCGCTTCGGGCGATCCCTCGAATCGACGACGCACTCGCGGATCTCGCCGCGGCGCTGCGGCTCGCGCCGACCGGCGCGGTCCACGACGCCATCCTGCGTCAACGCGCCGGGTTACACCTCGACCTGTTCAACGGGCCCGCGGCGTCCGCAGACCTCACGAACGTGCTCGAGTCGGTGCGCGCACGCGGTGATCAGGCGGCCGAGCTCGACGCGTTGCTCGCCCTCGCCCGCGCGCATTACGTCCGCTCGCTCGACGAGCAGGAGTACGCGCCGATCGCGCGGGCCACCTACGAAGAGACGTACGCGTTCGCGGCCGCGATGGGCGACAAGCGGGCGATGATCGAGGCGCTTCTCCCGACTGGGTGGTTCACCGACTATTGGGCCGACTACCACCCCATCGCGCGGGCCAACGTCGAGGAGGCCGTTCGTCTGGCCGACGAGCTCGGAGACGAGCGGCTCTCGATCGAGGCGCAGACGGCCGCGCTGCGGTTCGCCGGGCGCGAAGCCGCCGAGCGAGCCGAGCAGCTCCGGACGCGACTGGAGTCCATGCACGACCCGGTGCGGCTCAAGGAGCACTACTTCTGGCTCATGTGGCAGTACTTCTGGCACGCGCAGCTCGAGCGATGTGTCGAGACGTGCGATCTCGGGATCGAGCTCGCCCGCCAGCTCGGCTCGGCCCCCGTCCAGTATGGGTCGATCAAGACGCTCGCGCTCGTCGAGCTCGGACGATACGACCTCGTCGACGCCGCGCTCGGACAGGAAGTGACCGACGACGCGCATCCGTTCGGGCAGGCGAACCAGGCGTACGCGCGCGCGCACTATCTCGCCGCGATCGAAGCGTGGGAGCCGGCCGCCGCGGCGGTGCTCACCGGCATGCACCAAGCGTCGGCGTTGTCGCGCGTGTGGATGCAGCTCGGCCTCCTCGCGGTGGCGGTCACGCTCGAGGCGCGTGCCGGCGACCTCGTGCACGCCGAGACAGGACAGGTCGCTGCGATTGCCGACGCCGCCGGGATCGGACCATCGGTCGTTGCGCGGGCGGAGGCCGAGCTCGCGGCCGGCGGCGCGAGCGACGCGCGCGACCGCCTCGTTTCCAACGTCGCGTTCCTCGAAGAGATGGACGTTCAGCTCGAGCTTGCCCGCGCCGTGGAATGTCTCGCTCGTGCGTGGATCGACCTCGGC
>JALYLU010000042.1:3807-8537 GCA_030774075.1 Actinomycetota bacterium
CTCGGCGACTGGGACGAGGCCGTCACCACTGCCGACCGCGGGCTCGAGCTCACGCTCGGCGCCGGCCGGCTCCCGCTCACCTGGCGGCTGCGCGCCTGTCGTGCGCACGCGCTCGACCAGCTCGGCCGGGCCGAGGAAGCCACGGCCGCCCGTGCACAAGCAAAAGACGAGTTCGACACGCTCGCGGGTCGAATTCCCGACCCGGCTCTGCAAGCATGGTTCATGCGACAACCACTCGCGGCCCGTCTGCTCGGGCTGTCGGCGGAAGCGACGAACGAAGAGGCGGGAAAATGAACGAGAAGACGGTGCTGCGCGCAGGTGCGCCCGAAGAGGTCGGCATGGACCCGAAGCGCGTGCTACGCGCGCGCGACCTGCTTCATGCACACGTGGACGCGGGCAATACGCCGACCGTGGTTGCGCTCATCGCGCGGCGCGGGGTCATCGTGCTCGCGGAAGCGGTCGGACAGCGGGGGCCGGGTCTCGAGCCGGTCGCGGTCGACAGTGTGTTCAACCTCATGTCGGTGACGAAGCCGATCACCGCGGCGCTCGTGATGATGCTCGCCGAGGACGGCTTGCTCGGCATCAACCGCGCCGTGACCGACTATCTCCCCGAGCTCGCCGCCGGAGACAACGCGCGGGTGCTCGTGCACCACCTCCTCACCCACACGTCGGGGTTCGACGACGACGTGACGTCCGGGCTGATCGCCAAGCGGTTGAGCGCGGGCGAGCTGACGCCTGCGCCCGAGGGTGTGCACGGGCTCGAACACATCTTGTTGTCGACGACGTGGGACGCGCCGCGCACCAAGGACGTCGGGCGGCAGATGATCTATGCCAATCACAACTACACGCTGCTCGGCGAGATCGTGCGCCGGGTCAGCGGCCAACCGATCGACGCGTTCGCCCGGGCGCGACTCTTCGAGCCACTCGGTATGCAGAGCACCGGCTACGTGGTCGATGATCGCCAACGCGAACGCTTGGTGCACCGCGCGCCCGACGTCCCGCTCGGGTCACTGAATCTCGCCACGGGCGATCCGGGGACCGAAGGACCGGAATGGGAGACGTTCGACAACGGCATGGGAGGCGTCAAGGCCAGCGCGCCCGACCTCGCGATCTTCGCCCAGATGTTCCTGAACGGCGGTGCGTATGAGGGAGCGCGCGTCTTGAGCCGGGCCGGGGTGGCGGCAATGACGCGCAACCAGATACCGGGTGTCCCAACCGACTTCGCCGGGGTCTGGCACGCCGAAGGCGGTTACGGCTACGGCTGGCTCGTCGACACGGCCGAGCGATGGGCGTACTTCCAGGGCTCGCTCCGACCCTTGGGAACGCTGTCACATCCAGGCGCCGGGGGAGCCAATCTGTTCTTCGACCCCGCGAATGACATCGTCGGTGTCGTGCTCGAGATCGCGACGGTCCTGAGCGAAGACGTGGAACCCCTCCTCGGCGTCTTCGAGCGCTTCGAGAACGTCATCTATTCCGCCATCGAGGACTGACGCCCGGAAGCGGCGGCGATGGCCGGCGTACACGGGTTCTGCGACGAGCGATTCACCCCGCTCCGCGACTTGTTCCGCGCGGGTTTCGAGCGAGGCCGCGACGAGGGCGCGTCGCTCGCGGTGACGACGGACGGCCGGTCCGTCGTCGACCTTTGGGGTGGGTACCGGGACCTCGCCCACACCAAGCCCTGGGAAACCGACACGTTGGTGCGGGTTGCCTCGACGTCGAAGGTGATCGTCGCCATCGCGACGCTGATGGTGTGGGATCGGGGCCTGATCGATCTCGACGAACCCGTCGCGACGTACTGGCCCGAGTTCGCGCAGGGCGGCAAGGCCCCCATCACCACCCGGCAGGTTCTCGTGCATCGTTCCGGACTGCCGGGTTTCGGCCGCCCCCTCACGTCGGATGACGTCGGCGACTGGGATCGCATGGTCGCCCTCGTGGAACGTGCGCCCGTCTGGTACGAGCCGGGAACGATCACCTGTTACCACTCGTCGACGTTCGGCTACATCTTGGGCGAGTTGGTGCACCGAGTCTCCGGTGTTCCGTTCGCCCGGTTCGTCGCCGAGGAGATCACCGGGCCACTCGGGGCCGACTTCCATTACACGCTGACAGCACCCCGCGACCTCGCTCGCCTCGCGGAGCCGCGACCGGCGGAGGGCCCCAAGCTTGCCGCGGCACCGATCGGAGACCGTGTGAACGCGGAGGAAGCGCCGCTCATGGGACCGTTTCACACGACCGAGCTCATCGGGGCGGTCATGCCCGGCGGGACCGGCATCTCGAACGCCCGAGCGCTCGCCCGCATCGGTTCGATCATGGCCATGGGCGGAGAGGTCGATGGCCGCCGGTACCTGAAACGGGAGACCGTCGACGAGGCGGCAAGGGAGCAGAGCTATACCGAGGATCAGATGCTCGGCACCGTGCGCCGCGGTCTCTTCTTCGGTCTCGACTCCAGGGAGTTCCCGGCCGCGACACCGACCACGATCCACTGGGGTGGGCACGGGGGATCGTGGTTGACGATGGACCCGGCATCGGGGATCACTTGCGCCTACGCGCCGAACCGGTGGCTCGTCGGCGACGAATGGCTCATACGCCAGGCCGAGCAGTGGGAGGTGCTCATCGACGTGTTGCGCAGCGTCAGACGTTGAGCTCGCTCTTCGTGCGCCCCTTGCTCGACCACCAGTTGTCGGTGCGGCCGAGCCGGAACCGTTCCGGCTTCTCACCGTCGGCGAGGAGGTTCGTCTCCAGCCACAGGCGCTTGAGGTGGCGGATGCGCCCGGCCGCGCGATCGTCTTCGTACGACGCGCGCGCGTGCAGCACGTGATAGTTGTTCACGAACTGCATGTCGCCGGGCTGCATCGTCATCGACACGTGGAACTGGGGATCCGCGCACATCGCGTCGAGACGGTCCATCGCCGCGCGCGCGGCGTCCGACGGACGGGGCGCGTCTTTGTGGCGGCGCGTCGACTCGATGTAGGGGCGTATGTAGCGCACGAACAATCGGTCGCCGAGCCGGTTGAAGATCGGCATCGTGTACCAGGCTTTCGCGCCGGGCGCTTGCTCTCCCCGCAGGTCGTAAGGGAACGGCGCGTACAGCTCGGCCGCGAGCTCGGGATCGGTGCGGACCAGCTCGTTGTGCATCGTCACGGCGTTGGCGACGAGGCTTGCCCCACCACTCGCTCCGGCATCGAGACAGAAAAGGCCGACGAGGTCGGAGCCGTCGGAATGGAACGGGAAGGCGATACCGCCGATCTCGTTGCCGCGCGACGTCGGGTCGCTCGCGGCGCGGCCCTGGTCGGTGACGTCGCCGAGGAGATGCCCCTTGGCGTTCTGCGGCCACGGCCGGCCGAGGTGCATCCCGACGCCCCAGTAGATCGCCGACGCCCGTTCCTTGCCGTAACGATCGACGGGTACGCCGCGTATGAGCACGACGCCGCGCCCGTCGATGAGGTCGCGGGTGATGCGCCCGAGCTCCGGGCCGAGCGTGGGGAGGGGGAACGCATCGCGGGTGATGTCGAGCACATCGTTGCAACTCGCCTCTGCATGCTGCAGCGCGGCGTCCAGCTCGTCGAGGTGCGCGTCGGTGAGCTCGAAGATGTACGTGTCCCCGAGCTGGTCGGTGTGCCACTCACAGTCCGTTTCCAGCGGTATGAGGTCGGCTGGATTCATCGCGTTGCTCCGTCGGTCGGTGCGGACTGCGGACCGCGAACGAGTCGACCCGGCAGCGGGCCGCGCGTCTCGCCGTTCTCGTAGGTGATCTCGCCGGCGACGAGCGTGGCGACGTAGCCGTCGGCCGATTGCACGAGACGTTTGCCGCCCGCGGGCAGGTCGTGGCGCATCTCCGGCCGGCGCGCGGTGAGGTGCTCGAAGTCGATGACGTTGACGTCGGCGCGATACCCCGGTGCCAGCACGCCCCGGTCGAGGAGACCGACGGTGCGGGCGGTGTCACGCGTGTGGCGCTGTATCGCGAAGGGAAGGGCGAGCCGGCCCCGGTCGCGGTCGCGCGCCCAGAGCGTCAGCAGTGTCGTGGGGAAGCTGGCGTCGCAGATGGTGCCGACGTGGGCGCCGCCGTCGGCGAGACCGACGACGGTGTTGGGGTGCGCGAGCATCTCGCCGACCGCGTCGAGGTTGCCGTCGCTGTAGTTGAGCGACGGGAGGTACAGGAACGACGTGCCGCCGTCGCGCAGCAGCACGTCGTACGCGAGGTCGAGCGCCCCGCGCCCGTCCCGCTCCGCGCGGGCGGCGATGCTCGACGCCGGATCGGGCTCGTAGTCGGGGGGATCGCCGAGCTCGTACATCTTGTGAAACGCTTGGATCAGCCGCCCGCCGAGCTTGGAGTCGTCGCGTTGCGCGGCGTCGGCCGCGAGGACTCTCTCCTTGAAGCGCGGGTCGGCCATGACGGCGACGCGTTCGGCGAGCGGCAGGGCGGCGATCTCGCGGTAGGCGGGGTTCGTGAGCAGGGGATTCAACGTGCACTGCAAGCCGAGCAGGAGGCCGACGGCGCGCGGCGCCACCTGAGCCGTCATCGTGACGCCGTCCGCATTCGCGGCCGACAGCAGGTCGAGCAGATGGCGCCAGCCGTCGCCGCGCACTTGCACGAGCGAGAACGACAGCGGCCGTCCCGACGTCTCGGCCATGCGCCGGAAGATCGCGAACTCGGCGTCGACGTCGTCGAAGTCGGAGACGACTTGCAGCACGCCCCGGCCCGTCCGGCCGATCGCGTGCGCGATACCGACCAG
>JALYLU010000042.1:8547-14215 GCA_030774075.1 Actinomycetota bacterium
TAGTCGCCGGTGCTGGTCCGGTGATTGAGCGTGCGCGATGTGGTGAAGCCGAGCGCGCCGGCTTCGATCGCCTCGCGCGCGATCCGGGCCATCGATTCCGTGTCGTCTTCGGTCGCGACGTCGCGCCGGGCGCCCCGCTCGCCCATGACGTGCAACCGCAGCGCGCCGTGCGGCACCTGAACGGCGACGTCGACGTCGAAGGGTCGGCCGTCGAGCGCGTCCATGAATTCCGGGAACGACTGCCAGTTCCACGCGAGGCCTTCGTGCAAGACCGTGCCCGGGATGTCTTCCACACCTTCCATGAGCTCGATGAGGCGATCGTGATCGTGGGGATGCACGGGCGCGAACCCGACACCGCAGTTGCCCACGACCACGGTCGTGACACCGTGCCAAGAGGACGGGATCATGCGCTCGCCCCACGACGCTTGACCGTCGTAGTGGGCATGGATGTCGACGAAGCCCGGAGTGACGAGCAGGCCGTCGGCGTCGATCGTCCGCGCGCCCGCGCCGTCGACCTGGCCGACCTCGGTGATGACACCGTCGTCGATTGCGACGTCGGCCGTACGCGCCGGCGCACCGGTACCGTCGACGACCGTCCCGCCCCGGATGATCAGTGCGTGCGTGCTCATGCGCGGTTGCTCCGTTCTCGCAACGCCGGGAGGAGCTCGCCTGTAAGCAGTTCCGTTGAGGTACGAACGTGCTCGCGGTCGGCCCGGAAGCTCGCGCCGGTGATTATGAAGCGTTCGATCCCGAGATCGGCGAGGCCCCGCAATCGTTCGGCGCACACGTCGGGCGTGCCCACGATGGCAAAGCGGTCGACGAACTCGGGCGTGAGTGCCGACGTGTGTTTCGCCGCGTTGCTCAGATGTTCGTTGCTGTCGTAGCGGCGGCCGACTTCCGCGACGACTTCACGGTCGGCTTCGGCCAGCCCCGCGCCGGTCGACCCGGGCATCGACGAGAAATGCGCGAACGCCGCGACCGCGCCGCTGATGAGGTTGCGCGCGGCGTCGAGGTCGGGATGGCAGCCGACCGTCACGTACGCGCCCATTGAGATGTCGGAGGGATCGCGTCCGGTGTCGGCCGCGGCTTTGCGCGTCAGGTCGATCGCCCAGGCGACGCGATTGGGATCGGCGCCGACCGCGAGCGTCACGCGTTCGGCAATGCGACCGGCGAACTCGATCATCCGCGGGCCCGACACCGCGATGTCGAGCGGAACCTTGGCTTGATGGCACCGGTCGAGCCAGTGCAGCCGGCTCGGGTGGCCGTTGCAGTCGACCGTGTCGTTGGCGAGATAGGACTGCAGATCCGTGACCGATGCGATGAACGATGCAACCGGCATCGGCTTCTTGCCGAGGTGGAACAGGGCCGTGTCGCCGCGGCCGATGCCGAGGACGAAGCGGCCGCCGGAAGTTTCCTGCACCGTCGCCGCGATGTTGGCCAGCGCGGCGGGATGGCGCGTGTAGGCGTTGGTGACCCCGGTCGCGAATCGGAGCCGTTCGGTGGCGGTTGCCGCCAGCGCGACGGCCACGAACGGATCGCCGACGAGGTTCTGCGAGTCGACGAAGGTGATGCCGTCCCAACCGAGACGCTCGGCCCCTTCGGCTTGCGCGATGACGGTCCCGATCTCCGGGATCCCCATCGTCCACAACTCCATGACCGCACCATAGGTTCTCACCGCCTCGTTACGCTTGCGCGGGTGCTGACCGGGGCGATCGACGTTGTGCTGTTCGATCTCGGAGGCGTGCTCATCGACTTCGGTGGTGTCGGCGCCATGAAAGAGCTGGCCGGCATCGAAAGCGACGAAGAGGTCTGGCGGCGCTGGCTCACATGTCCGTGGGTGCGCAGCTTCGAAGGCGGACACTGCTCCAAGGAAGACTTCGCGACGGGAGTGATCCGCGACTGGGGACTACGGGTCGCGCCGGAGAGATTCCTCGACGCCTTTCGGAGCTGGCCCGGTGGCCCGCTTCCCGGAGCCGACGCGCTTCTGCGGAATGTGCAACGCAGGGTGCCCGCGGGCTGCTTGAGCAATACCAACAGCTTGCATTGGCAGGATCAATTCGCGCGGTGGCCGCTCCTTGACGCGTTCGACTTCTGCTTCTTGTCCTTCGAGGTCGGTTACGTCAAGCCGGACCAGGAGCTGTTCGACCACGTCGCGGGAGTCCTTGCGTTGTCCCCCGATCGTGTCCTGTTCCTCGACGACAACGCGGTCAACGTCGAAGGGGCGACCGCCGCAGGGTTCAGCGCGCTTCAGGTCCGAGGCGTTGACGAGGCACGCCGGGCGCTCGTGGCAACGGGCGTCCTGAGCGCGTAGCCGAAAGTGCGGAAAATTCGAATCGGGACGACCGCGGCCGTTTGCGCGTCTTCCGTAGACCGCCGCATAATCCCTCGAGATATCGGGCGGCGGCAGACGCGATAGGAGTGTCGATGACGGATTCAGGGGCCACGACCCAGCTGCGTTTCGAGCCTCCCGGGCCCGGGTCCTGGTCGCGAGACCCCGTGCACTTCCCTCGACCGGCGACGCGCTATTGGGCCGAGACCCATCCCGCGGCCTTCAAGCGCGGCACCAACGATTTCGCGCGCTACTACGGGATGCTCATGGACGGCCTCCAGGTGGCGTACCCGAACGGCGTCGCGTACAACTCGGTGATCCCGGTTCCGGAAGAGGAGATTCCGCAGCGCTTTCAGCGCGCGGAGGAGGCCATGCAAGGCAAGCTCTGGCGGGAGCAGCTGCGCCAGTGGGACGAAACCGTCAAGCCGTCGTCGATCGCGACGCACCGGGAGATCCAGTCGGTCGACCCGGACGCGCTATCCGACGAGGAGCTCGTCGCCTACATCACGCGGTGCCGTGACCACCACTCGGCGATGATCACCCAGCACATGCGCTTCACGGCATCGGCGGTCGTCCCGACCGGCGACTTCCTCGCGCACGTGGGGGACTGGACCGGGCTCCCGCCCGCCGAGCTGCTCGGCCTGATGCGCGGCGCCGCACCGGTGTCCGCCGGCGGGTCCGACGAGCTCGTGCGCCTCAAGACCGCGATCGCGAAGGATCCCGCGGCTCAGAAGCTCCTCGAGTCACAGGACGACCCCGCCCGTGTGCTCGACGCATTGCGGGCCCTGCCGGGTGAGGCGGGAGCAGCCGTGTCCGGCTATCTCGACCTGGTCGGGTGCAGGCTGCTCGACGGCTTCGACATCTGCGAGCCGTCCGCGCTCGAGATGCCCGACGCGCTCTTGCGCTCGATCCGCATCGCGGCCGCGGGCCGCGACCTCGAGACGGCTGAAGTCGACGAGCGCATCGCCGGCGTGCGCGCCAAGGTGCCCGAGGAGCACCGCGCGGAGTTCGACGAGTTGCTCGGGGAGGCGCGGCTCCTCTACCGGCTGCGCGACGAGCGCGGCATCTACAGCGACATCTGGGCGTCGGGGCTGATGCGACGGGCGGTCCTCGCGGGCGGTCGCCGGCTCGCAAAGAAGGGGCGAATCCACGACGCCGAGCATCTCGTCGACGCCGACGTCGGCGAGATGAGCTCGTTGATCACCGATTCGAAGGGACCGTCGGCCGACGAGCTCCTGGCGCGCTTCCAGCAACGCACCGACTACAACACCAAGGATGCGCCGTTGACCCTGGGTGATCCGCCGCAACCGCCGCCCGACCCGTCCGGCCTGCCGCCTATGGTCGGGCGACTGATGCGCGCGGTCGGCATCGCGTTGGGCTCACTGTTCGGCAGTTCCGAGGAGGAGCACGAAGAGCATCTCCTGCGCGGGCTGGCGGCGAGCCCGGGCGTCTACGAGGGGCCGGCCCGGCGCGTGTCCGGTCCCAGCGAGTTCGGCCGGATCGTCCAGGGCGACGTCCTCTTGACCGAGTCGACGACGGAGGCGTTCAACATCTTGTTGCCGCTGCTCGGGGCGATCGTGACCGACAATGGCGGCCTGCTCTCCCACTCCGCGATCGTCGCGCGTGAGTACGGCATCCCGGGTGTGGTCGGGACGCGCGAGGCGACCGACCGCATTCCCGACGGGGCGCGTGTGCGCGTCGACGGAACCGCCGGCGAAGTCAAGTTCTGACGTGAAAGAGGTCGTCCCGCTCGAGAAGGCGTACGAGACTGCGATCTTCGGATCGAAAGCAGTCGGGCTCGGCGATGCCATGCGCGACGGCCTTCCAGTGCCTCCGGGCGTCGCGCTTTCCGGCCCCATCGTCGAGGCCGTTGCCGCCGAGGAGGAGCGGGCGATCGCGAAGGTCGCGAAGGCGGTGCGGCCCCTGCCCGCGCCGCTCGCGGTGCGCTCGTCCGCCGCGGACGAGGACGGCGCGGCAGCCAGCTTCGCCGGTCAACACCTCACGTTGCTCAACGTCCCGTCGGCCGACGAGGTGCCCTCGGCGTTGCGGGAGATCTGGTGGTCGGCGAACTCGGATTCGGCCATCACGTACCGCCAGCGCGTGGGCCTGTTCACCCGCCCGAGTGTCGGCGTCGTCATACAGTCGCTGCTCGATCCCGACGTTGCCGGGGTGATGTTCACCCAGAATCCGGTCACGGGCGCGGAGGAGTGCGTGATCGAAGCGAGCTGGGGACTCGGCGAGGCGGTCGTGGCGGGCCTCGTGATCCCCGACACGTACCGGGTCGACTACTCGGGTCAGGTGCTCGAGCGCAGCCCGGGACGTAAGCAGGTCGCGATCCGGTCCGTCGCGACCGGAGGCACGGTCGAAGAGAAGATCGACGCGGAGCGCGCCGAGCAGCTGTGCCTCGACGACGACCAGCTCGGCGAGCTCGCCCAGCTCGCGCGCCGGTGCGAGCAGGTGTACGGCAAGGCGCGCGACATCGAGTTCGCGTTCGCGGGCGGGACGCTCTACCTGTTGCAGTGCCGGGCGGTCACGACCGGAGGGTCACCCGACAAGGATGCTGCGCCCCGCCGTGTGACGAGCGATCCCGTCGAAGCCCTTGAGCGGGTGCCGCTGTTCGCGGGGCTCGAGCCGGACGAGATTCAGCAGATCGCGCGCCTGTTCAAGATCCGCCGTTTCGCCGAAGGAGAGACGGTCATCCGGGAGGGTTCGGGCGGCGCGGCGTTCTTCTTGATCGACTCCGGCGAGGCAACGGTCTCGATCCGAGGCGACGAGCGTGCGACGTTGCAACAGGGCGATCACTTCGGTGAGATCGCGCTGATCGACGAGGGTCAGCGGATGGCGACGATCACCGCGACGAGCCCGCTGGTGTGTTACGGCCTCACCTACTGGGAGTTCCGCCCGCTCGTCCACGAAAACGGCGCGATCGGCTGGAAGCTGTTGCAGTCAATGGCAAAGATGTTGCGTGCAGCGCAACAGGATCAGCCCGTCGTTGCGGCCAACGCCGAGCCGCCGCAAGAGGGCGGTCCGTAAAACGAGCCGAGCGAAAAGCACACGGAGCGACTCGTTTGTACGGCGAAGGGAGCACTGCAGAATAGTCCAGTGTCGTTGGTTCGCGGTACGACCTCAGGCGGCCTATCGCATTCGGTGCGAGACGACCTCGGGCGTCCAATCCCGAAGTGGCGGCCTGGATCGATGAGAGCTGACGCTGGCCTATGCGTCGCCGATATGTCGACAGTTCGAGTCCTGCCGGGTATCCGCGACGATGCCGCGAGTTTCGCGAAGTTGGCCAGGCATCCGAACCTCTCGACGCGGTCGCCGTTGGAGGCCGTGCTGACG
>JALYLU010000043.1:0-4043 GCA_030774075.1 Actinomycetota bacterium
GTATTGGGGCGCTGGACCCGCAGCATGCCGGACGCAGGCATCGACTCGACCGACACGCTCCTCGTTTTCCATTCATGCGATCCCGGTCGTCGCGCCATCACGCCGAATGACGCGGCCATCACCGAGGCGACCTCCCTGGCCGCCGGCCGCAACGCGGTCACCGCGTTCTTGGTGAGCAGCCATGTTCCGAGTCGGATTGCGGCGTGCGTCGCGCGCCTGCTCGTCCAGCAGCCCAATATCCGCGACGGAATCCTGAGCGGCCGAGCTGACGTGAGCCAGGAAGACCAACAGCGCGAGGGAGCGGTCGCCGCAAACGCATGCCGACAGAGCACGCTCGCCGGACTCCCATAGACAAGAGCCGGGATCGCGCCCTGTCGTCGCGGCGCGGGCGACTCATAGGATTGCAGAGGTGAATCGGTATCTCGTCGAGCGGCTGCAACCGTTCGACACGACGATCTTCGCCGAGATGTCGGCGCTCGCGGTCGAGACGGGTGCGATCAATCTCGGGCAGGGATTTCCGGATTCCGACGGCCCCGATCTCGTGAAGCAGGCCGCCGTGGACGCGATCCGGGCGGGACACAACCAGTACCCGCCCGGTATCGGCATCCCGGAGCTGCGCGCCGCGATCCGCGCCCACCAGCAACGGTTCTATGGACTCGAGTACGACGCCGACGCCGAGATCCTCGTCACTGCCGGCGCGACCGAGGCGATCGCGGCGGCGCTGCTCGCACTGTGCAGTCCCGGCGACGAGGTCGTCACGTTCGAGCCGTACTACGACTCGTACGCGGCTTGCATAGCGATGGCGGGCGCGACGCGACGCGTCGTCACGTTGCGTGCGCCCGATTACGGCTTCGATCCCGACGAGCTGCGCGCGGCGATAACGCCTCGGACGAGGCTCGTACTCCTCAACTCTCCGCACAATCCAACCGGCAAGGTCTTCACCCGTGCGGAGCTCGTGCTCGTCGCCGACCTCGTGCGAGAGCACGATCTGCTCGTCGTCACCGATGAGGTGTACGAGCATCTCGTCTACGACGGCGAACACGTACCGATGGCCACCTTGCCCGGAATGCGCGACCGCACCGTCACGATCGGTTCGGGCGGTAAGACCTTCGCGTTCACCGGCTGGAAGGTCGGTTGGGCGTGCGCGCCGCCCGAGCTCGTGATCGCGGTGAAGACCGCGAAGCAGTTCCTCACCTACGTGAGCAGTGGTCCGTTTCAGTATGCCATCGCGGTGGGTCTGCAGCTTCCCGACTCGTACTTCATCCAGTTCCGCAACGAGATGCTCGACAAACGCGATCGGCTCTGCGCGGGGTTGACCGATGCGGGCTTCGAGGTGCTCCGGCCGCAGGGCACGTATTTCGCGACCGTCGACATCCGCTCGCTCGGCGAGACCGACGGGCTCGCCTTCTGCCGGTCGCTGCCGCGCCTCTGCGGGGTGGTCGCCGTCCCGAGTGTCGTGTTCTACGACGACGTCGAGGCGGGCGCACCACTCGTGCGATTCGCGTGTTGCAAGCGGATGGAGGTGCTCGACGAGGCGTGTACCCGGCTGAAGAGCCTGGCCAAATGATCGTCGCGGGTATCCAACACGACATCATCTGGGAACGGCCCGCGGAGAACTTCTCTCGCCTCGCGCCGATGATCGAACGAGCGGCAGCCGCCGGCGCCCGGCTCGTCGTGCTCACCGAGATGTACGCAACCGGCTTTTCAATGAAGACCGACCGAATCGCCGAGCCGATCGACGGACCGAGCGCGCGCTTCCTCGCCGATCAGGCGCGCGCCCACGACGTATGGGTCTGCGCGACGGTACCGGAGCGTGCGGAGCCGAGCGCGCGTCCCTTCAATCAACTCGTGCTCGCCGCGCCCGGGGGACCGACCCGGCGCTACGCCAAGATCCACCCGTTCACCTTCGGTCGGGAGCACGAGCACTACGCGGCGGGCGAGGATTTCCTCACCGTCGAGATCGAGGGCACGCGCTGCACGTTCTTCGTCTGCTACGACCTTCGGTTCGCCGACGAGTTCTGGGCGCTCGCGGAGCGGACCGACTGCTACGTCCTACCTGCGAATTGGCCGGCGGAGCGCCGTGAGCACTGGATGGCGCTGCTCCGCGCCCGCGCGATCGAGAATCAGGCCTACGTGGTCGGCGTCAACCGCGTGGGCGACGGTGCGCGGCTGCACTACTGCGGCGATTCGATGATCATCGATCCCTTCGGTGAGATCGTCGCCCAGGCCGCCGACACCGAGACGATCATCACCGCGAACGTCGATCCCGATCGCGTGCGCGCGATACGCGCCGAGTACCCGTTCCTCCAGGATCGCCGCTGAGCCATCAGACCACCGAGTGCTGACACTCATACGATCGCGCCCCCGGACGCGAGGTCGCGGCGCAACGCGTCGACCTCGACGTTGTGCACGTCGCCGTCGGGTGCGAGCGCGCCCGCCGCGCCCGCGGCCTCGCCGGTCGCGATCGCGGCGGGGATCTCTTTGGTCGCCTGGTGTACGTAGCGGCTGGTCGAGATGCAGCGCCCGCTCACGAGCAGGTTCCGCACGGTCCGCGTCGTCAAGGTCCGGTACGGCACGTCGAACACGACCTCGCGCCGCGTCCAGTGGCCGGTCCGCGCGATTGCGTCCGGGAAGCGACGATCGCCGTCGGACTTCTCGAGCACGTAGTCGCCGACGAGCCGCCGGCTCTCGGTGATGCCGATCATCTTGGCGACGTCGTCGAGCCACGCGCCCGGATGTGCCTCGTGGATGCGCGCGATCGCGTCTCGCACTTGGTCGCGACACTCGAGCTCGGCCACGGTCAGATCGTCCGGATCGGTCGGGTCGACCCGTCGCGCCAGCGGGCCCCAAGGCACGAGCACCCGCCCGGGCGCGGTCGTGCGAAAGCCCACACCGTCGACCTCATCGAGGCCCCCCATCCGGAACCACAGGTGCGGCGGGATCGTGACCGATGCGAACGGCGCACCCGCGGCGACCATGACGTCGCCGTCGCCGCTCGCGTCGATGACGACGCGCGGCTGAACGACCTCGCGTCCCCGCTTCGATTCGAGCACGACGGCGACGATTCGCCCGTCGGGTGCGTACGCGTGTGCGCACCACGAATGCAATCGGAGCCGCACGCCGGCCGCACGCAGCAGGTCGATCGCGACGTCGCAGAACGCTTCAGGATCGAATGCAACCGAGTAGCGCACGACGTCGGGAGGCGCGCCCCAGATCAACCCCCAGCCGCGCCAGTGCTCGACCGCGGTGGCATCAGTCGAACCCCACTCGCTCGATTCGGGCGCGCGCGCGTCGCCGCGCTGATCGAGACGGTCGACGATCTCCTGACACAACCCGGCGACGACCTGGGTGCCGCAACCGTCGTCGAGCGTGAGCAGAAGGTTGATGAGGCCGAATGTCGCGAGCCCACCGACGAATCCGTACCGCTCGACCAGCAGCACATCGGCGCCGCGGCGCGCGGCGGCCACCGCGGCGGCGAGGCCCGCGCTGCCGGCACCGACGACGAGCACGTCGGGGCGGCCGACGACCCGAAGGTCGCGTGGAGGCTCGCGCCACGTCGCAGTCATGGGCGGTCACGGTAACGTCGAAGTCATGAGGTTCGCGCTCTTCTACGAGATCCCCGTCGCCCGTCCCTGGTCGCCCGACAGCGAGCACCGCGCCTACAAGAACACGCTCGAGCAGGCAATCGCCGCCGAGCAGGCCGGGTTCCATGCCTTCTGGACGGTCGAGCACCACTTCCTCGAGGAGTACTCGCACTGCTCGAACCCCGAGGTGCTCTACGGTGCGATCGCCAGCCGCACGTCGAAGATGCGGCTCGGCTACGGCGTGCGGCTCATGCCGAAGCCGTACAACCATCCGGTTCGCACCGCCGAGTCCGTGGCCGTGCTCGACTTGTTGAGCGACGGTCGCGTCGACTTCGGCACGGGTCGATCGGCCACGCGCATCGAGCTGGAGGGCTTCGGGATCGACCCCAAGGACTCACGCGAGATGTGGCGGGAGGCGATCGAGCACGTCGTCGGCTGCTGGACGAACGACCGTTACTC
>JALYLU010000043.1:4053-7922 GCA_030774075.1 Actinomycetota bacterium
CGGCAAGTACTGGTCGCTGCCCGATCGGCGCGTGCAGCCCAAGCCGCTGCAGCAACCGCATCCGCCGATCTGGGGCGCGACGACGAGCGACGACGGCCATGCGCAGGTCGGCGAGCTCGGTCTCGGCTTGTGCTCGTTCGCAGTCGGTGTGTCACCCGAGGACGTGAAGAAGAAGATCGACATCTATCGCGCCGCCGTCTCGAAATGCTCGACTCCGATCGGCAAGTTTGTCAACAACCAGGCCGCGACCTTCACGATGGCGTTGTGCGCGCCCTCACAGGAAGAAGCATGGGCGGCGGCGCGCGACTCGTTCGAGTGGTACCCGAAGGTCGGCGCGCGTCAGATCGCGCAGGTCGCGGAGTGGATGGCGGAACGCAAGCAGGCGCTCGGCAACTACGACTACGCAGCCGACATGAAGGCCGTCTCCGACGACGGCTCGCTCGACCTGCTGTCACTCGAGTACCTGGTCGACTCCGGTGCGTGCGTGCTCGGCACACCCGACCAATGCCTCGAAGCCTGCAAACGTTACGAGGCGGCGGGCGTCGACCTGCTGCTCTGCCTCGTCAACCCGTACAAGATCGGCCATGAAGCCGTGATGCAGACGATCGACCTCATGGGCAAGCACGTCATCCCGAGCTTCAGCTGACCCCTGCTCGTCGTCCGCTCGCTGCGCTAGAAGCGCCAGCGCGTCGCGCCGCCCGGTTCGACGGTCAGGAGTGCTGTCGCGGTGCGCGGCGAGAGCCGATACACGTGCCACGGCGGTGGTCCGGCCGATGGGGCGCTGAACTCGGCCGTGAGTGCCAAACCCGTATCGTCGACGCGAGCGGGCCAGCCCTGTGCGGCCCAGCGCTCCGCCATGGCCGCGACCGTCGCGGGATCGCTGACCTTGCTGGCGTCCCCTTCGACGACGAGGTCGAAGTCATGGCTCGCCACGCTCAACACGCAGCGCGGGTCGTCGGCGAGGTTCCTCCCCTTGCGCGTCGCGTCGCCGGTCTCGAACCAGAATGCATCGTCGACCCAGAGGGCGCCGATTCCTGTGACGTGCGGGCTGCCGTCGCGATTGATCGTCGCCAACCAGCACGTGTGCCGGTTCGGGCCTCCCGTCTCCGGAGCTTGGCTCAGGCCTTGATCGAGGCGGCTCCTTATGCGGCCCCAGTCGAGCAGCGGCGTGCCGTACAGATCGGCGAGGTTGGTTGCGTCCATGATCTTCAGACCCTACGCACCCACGAAAGTCATCGGAGCGGGCGTCGGCGAACCGATACCTGACCGCATTCGGGCTTATAGGCGCGCCGCCGCGTGCCGATCGCGAGGGTGACTGCAATTCCGTCGCGAACGCTAGGGAGGCGATCCAATGTTTCGGAAAGTGCTGCATTTCGCATATCACTTCGTGACCGTCGCGGACGAAGTACCTCGCCACATCAGCCATACGAGCTGACTTCGCGCGATTCAGTTCGGGATCGGCGAGCCGAACCGGATGACGTTGCCGTCGGGATCAACGTGCGATCCTTCGCGTTTGCCGTAGTCGTAGTCCTGCGGGCCGGCGACTTCCACGCCCGCCTTGCGCCAGTCGTCGGCGAGCTGCTGGGCGTCGTCGACGTGGATGTAGAGCACGCCGGTCTGGTGGTTCGCGGGGTCGTCGTCGTGCGCGAGGTGGATCGTCAACTCGCCGCGATGCGCGAACGCGTAGGTCTCGTCGTGGTAGTCGGTCGTGAACCCGAGCCGCTGGTAGTGGCCCACCGCTCGGTCGACGTCGACGACGCTGAACGTTGGTTCGAAACCGACGACGCGGACCCCACCGTTACGCGCGGCGACCTGCTTCGCGCGTTTGCTGTTCAACCAGTCGAGACAGTCGTAACACAGAAGGATCTCCGGATGGCATTGCAGCGCGACCGACCCATGCTCTGGGACTTGGGCGCAGCATGAACACGTCACGTCGGTCATCACTTCACCGGAAGGTCTTGGCACACGCTACTTCTTCGAAGGCAGCGAGCGCGCGTACGCAACGCCTCGCGCAACCCATGCTTCGAGCTGTCGCTTCGTGCGTACCCCGTCGACCTCGACACGCAACCACCCGTCCATCGGGCGTCCGCGCATCTCGAAAGGACGCACATGCGCCCGGCTTGTCAACTGATCCGTTTCTCGAGGCTCCACGCGCACCAGAAGTCCGCCTTGGCCGCTCGCGCTCACGGCCATGTTGCCGTTGATGAGGAACGCGAGACCGCCGAACATGCGCTTCTCGGTCAACCCGGGCTCGTGCGCGAGCAGGCTCCGCATACGGTTCGCGAGGTCTTCGTCGAACGTCACCCGTCGGCGGGGATCGGAACGGTGTAAGTGTCGCGGCCGGATCGCAGCACCTTGCCGGGCAGCGCGCCGGTCTGCTCGCCCTTGGACACGATGGTCGTGCCGTTCACGATCACGCGCTGCACGCCGATGGCGTCGGCGAACAACCGCGCCGTGCCGCCCGGAAGATCGGTGACGAGCTTGACCTCGTCGGTCGCGACCGTGTCGGGATCGAATATCACGACGTCGGCGTGAAAGCCCTCCCGCAGCTCGCCCCGTTCGCGTAGGCCGAAGAGCTGCGCCGGCGCCTGGGTCATCAGCTGCACGCACCGTTCGAGTGAGATGAGCTGCCGTCCGCGCAGCGTGTCGGCGAGGAACGACGTCGTGTACGGCGCGCCGCACATGCGGTCGAGGTGCGCGCCGGCGTCGCTCCCGCCGATCAGCACCAGCGGGTGGTCCCACGCCTCGGCGCGCATCTGCCACGACTTCAGGTCGCCGTCGGACGGCAGCGGCCAGAGAATCGTCTGAAGGTCGTCGTTGATGACGATGTCGAGGAGCGTGTCGAACGTGCCGCGGTTCTCGCGCTCGGCCAGATCGCTCACGACCCGGCCCTTCAGACCTTCGTTCGCCTGGGAGTACGTGTCGCCGATCTGGTACCGCCCCCACGACGCCAGGCGCGAGAAGACGCCGGCTTCGGGAGAGCGGGCCCGCTCGTTCATCCATGCGCGCACGGCGGGATCGCGCAGCTTCGCGATCCGTTCCGGGATCGGAAGGCTCATCACGTCCGACCAATCCGGCAACATGAACAGCGCGCAGTAGTTGCGGAATGACATATTCATCTCGACGAGGATCGGCATCGTCAGCGCGATCGCGGTGCCGCCCTGGGCCCGTGCGTGTTCACACGCGGCCACCTGATCGTGGTAGCGCCGCGGTTCGCGCGAGTCGATGCTGAGCACGTTCCAGTTCAGCGGGCGCCGGCCGGCGAGCGTCATCGCGGCCATCTGATCGACTTCATCGTCGCTGAAGCCGCGCAGGCAGCCGCTCGTCACGTACTCGAGTGTCGTTCCCTCGTGACCGGAAACCGCGCGGCAGAGCGCGAGGACCTCTTCGTTCGAAGCCCAACGAGACCCGACCGGCTGGCCGTCGCCGTCAGAGTGCGTGAACGACAACGTGGTGGAGAAGCCGAGGCCGCCCGCCGCGATCGACTCCTCGAGCAGGCGCGTCATCGCGTCGAGTTGCTCCGCAGTCGCCTCGTTGCCGATCGCGTCGGCGCCCATCACGTTGCGCCGCAGCGCGCAATGGCCGACGAGGAAACCGACGTTCAGGCCCACGCGATTGTCGACCGCGTCGAGGTATTCACCGAACGACCGCCACGACCACGGCACGCCGGTCTCGAGCGCGGGCAGCGGCATTCCCTCGACCTTCGCCATCATGCGGCGCAGGTAGTCGGCGTCGCTGGGATCGACCGGCGCGAGCGTGAACCCGCAATTGCCCGCGATCATGCTCGTCACGCCGTGGAGGTTCGACGGTGTGGCCGCGGGGTCCCAGAACAGCTGCGCGTCGTAGTGCGTGTGCGGGTCGACGAAACC
>JALYLU010000043.1:7932-14207 GCA_030774075.1 Actinomycetota bacterium
GTAGGCGAACGATCCGATCCGGAAGCCGAGGACCGGCAGCGTGCCGTGAAACAGCGGCACCGGCACGACCTCGACGCCGCCGAGCGAGAACGGCCCCGCGATGCGGAACAGCGAGAGCTGCGCGTCGTAGTGCGTGTGCACGTCGACGATGCCGGGCGCGACGACGAGCCCGTCGGCGTCGATGGTTTCGGCCGCCTCGTCGGAGATCCGGCCGATCTCGACGATACGGCCGTCACGGATGCCGACATCGGCCTGGCGCGCCGGCGCACCGGTGCCGTCGACGACCCTGCCACCGCGGATGATGCTGTCGAGCATCATGACCTCCTAGCGCGTCTTGCGCTTCGCGTCGTGCACCGCTTGCCGGCGCTTGGCTTGCGCCGCGACGCGCGCCTCGCGCTCGCGTACCTCGGCGGCGCGCTTGGCTTCCTTCGCGGCCTTGCGCTGCTCGCGCTTGGCCTCGAGCTCTTTCTTGTCGAGAACCGGTTCCGGTGCCTCGAGCTCGGGCTTCGCATCGACCTCCACCGGCGGACCGACCACGAAGCGGTCGTCGGTTTCGAGCAACTCGCGCATGACCGGCCGGCACAGCGCGTCGCTCGCCGCGTAGCCCGCGAGCATCAACGTCGTGAGCGGCGCGCCGTGCCGCTCGATGACGGCGGGCAGCACCTCGAGCAGGTCGTCGCGCGTCGGCTCTTCCGAGCGCGGGCCCAGCGCCTCGACGGTCTGATCGTTGACGTGTTGCGCGAGCGCGAAGAGAACCTGGAGCTGGTGATCGGGCGCGGCGGTCTGGAGCTTGCGCCGGACGAGCGGCACGAGCGCGTCGCCGAGCCGCATCGTCGCCCGGGGGAGCTGCAGCTGCGCGGCGACCTCGAGGCGGGACTTCTCGCTCATGCCCGCGAGCGCATTGCGCAGGACCTCGTCGTCGAGCGCGGCGAGCGCCTGGGCCATCAGGGCGACGTCGGCCTCGGCCTGGGCCTCGTCCGCCTCGTCGTGCTCGTGCTCGTGCTCGTGGTCGTGGTCGTGGACCTCTTCGTCGATCGATTCGGCGCTCATCGCCCTGCAGCTTCGCGCGCGGGGAGCGGCTATCGTCGAGCGGACATCGCCGTTGACCTCTGACGGGAGAGCCCGGACGCTGCTAGGGAGCGAGCCGGGCGCCGAAGGAGCAACCACTCCCCGGAATCTCTCAGGCACCCGAACCGTCGGAGCGAGGCAACTCTGGAGTTCCGCGACAGAGGGGGAGTCGGGCCGTTCGCGGTTCGCACCCGAGACGCGGAACGAGAGGATTGCCGCCATGCCCGACCAGCTGGCCGCTGAGGATCCGGGGTTGGATGTGTTCGCCGACCGGCACATCGGTCCGCGCGCCGGCGAGCAGATCGCGATGCTCGCGGCGCTCGGATACGGGTCGCTGGCGGAGCTCGTCGACGCCGCGGTGCCGGCTGTGATCCGCGAAGCGGCACCGCTCGCGTTGCCCGAGCCGCTTTCGGAGACCGAGGCGCTCGCGCGGCTGCGGGAGATCGCCGGCCGCAACCAGGTGTTCACGTCGCTCATCGGGCTGGGCTACCACGACACGATCACGCCCCCCGTAATCCTGCGCAACGTGCTGGAGAACCCGGCCTGGTACACGGCGTATACGCCATACCAGCCTGAGATCAGTCAGGGCCGGCTCGAAGCGTTGCTGAACTTCCAGACGATGGTGAGCGACCTCACGGGTATGGACCTCGCGAACGCGTCGCTCCTCGACGAGGGCACCGCCGCGGCCGAGGCCATGGCGATGCTCCACCGGATCAACGCGAAGAAGGGTGCGGTGTTCCTCGTCGATGCCGACGCGCATCCGCAGACCGTCGATATCGTGCGCACGCGCGCGGAGCCGCTCGGTATCGAGGTCGTCGTCGGCGACCCCGACTCGCCGGAATCCATCGACAGATGCTTCGGCGTGCTGATGCAGTATCCCGGGAGCAGCGGTCGGCTGCACGACCTCACGCCCGCGATCGAGCGCGCGCACGCGCGCGGTGCGCTGGTGTGCGTCGCCGCCGACCTGCTCGCGCTCGCGCTCGTGACACCGCCCGGCGAGATGGGCGCCGACGCCGTCGTCGGCACGACGCAACGTTTCGGCGTGCCGCTGGGATTCGGCGGCCCGCACGCGGCGTATCTCGCGGTGCGCGACCACCATCGACGGACGCTTCCCGGCCGTATCGTGGGCGTCTCGATCGACGTGAAGGCGCGCACTGCGTTCCGGCTCGCGCTGCAGACGCGCGAGCAGCACATCCGGCGGGAGAAGGCCACGAGCAACATCTGCACCGCGCAGGTGCTGCTCGCGGTCATCGCGGGCTTCTATGCCTCGTACCACGGCGCTGAGGGTCTGCGGGCGATCGCCCGGCGCGTGCACCGGCTCACCGCCGGCCTGGCGGCCGCGCTGCGCGACGGCGGAGTGGAGGTCGTGCACGAGAACTTCTTCGACACCTTGACGGTTCGGGTGCCGGGGCGCGCGGCGGAGCTGCTTGCCGCGGCCGCGGCCCGGCGGGTCAACCTGCGCTTCGTCGACGCCGACACCCTCGGCATCGCGCTCGACGAGACGACGACGCCGGCGATCGTGCACACGGTGCTCGCCGCGTTCGGGATCGACCGCGCCGTCGGCGATTCCGACGGAACCACCACGGATGCCATCCCGGCCGCGCTCCTCCGTACGTCGGAATTCCTAAGGCATCCGGCCTTCACGTCACACCGCTCCGAACACCAGATGTTGCGCTATCTCCGACGCCTTGCGGATCGCGACCTTGCGCTCGATCGCACGATGATCCCGCTCGGGTCGTGCACGATGAAACTCAACGCCACCGCGGAGATGGAGCCGATCACGTGGCCCGAGTTCGGACGCATGCATCCGTACGCGCCGCTCGAGCAGGCCCGCGGCTACCTCGAGCTGTTCGACGATCTCCAACGCTGGCTCGCGGAGATCACGGGCTACGACGCGGTCTCGTTGCAGCCGAACGCCGGTTCGCAGGGCGAGTACGCGGGCCTCCTGGCGATTCGCAAGTACCACAGCTCGCTCGGTGAATCGCGGCGGCGGGTGTGCCTCATCCCGGCGTCGGCGCACGGCACGAACGCGGCCTCCGCCGCGATGGCGGGGATGCAGGTCGTCGTCGTCGCGTGCGACGACCGGGGCAATGTCGACGTCGACGATCTGAAAGCGAAGGCCGTCGAGCACGCCGACGAGCTGGGCGTACTGATGGTGACCTACCCGTCGACGCACGGCGTGTACGAAGAGCAGATCCGCCAGATCTGCGCGATCGTGCACGAGCAGGGCGGCCAGGTGTATCTCGACGGCGCGAACCTCAACGCACTCGTCGGTGTGGCCCGGCCCGGGAGGTTCGGTGCCGACGTGTCGCACCTCAACCTCCACAAGACGTTCTGCATCCCGCATGGTGGGGGAGGCCCCGGAGTCGGGCCGATCGGCGTGTGCGCGCACCTCGCGCCATTCCTGCCGAACAACCCCCTGCGCGCCGAGGCCGGACCGGCCACGGGCATCGGCGCGATCAGCGCCGCGCCGTGGGGGTCCGCGGGCATCCTGCCGATTCCGTGGATGTACGTGCAGATGATGGGGGCCGTCGGGCTCACGCGTGCGACGCACGTCGCGATCCTCAACGCGAACTACCTCGCCCACCGGCTCGCCCCGCACTACCAGGTGCTCTACACAGGGTCGAACGGTCTCGTGGCCCACGAGTGCATCATCGACCTCCGGCCGATCACGCGCGACGCGGGCGTGAGCGTCGACGACGTCGCGAAGCGCTTGATCGACTATGGCTTCCACGCGCCGACGATGTCGTTCCCGGTCGCAGGCACCTTGATGATCGAGCCGACAGAATCCGAGGATCTCGGTGAGCTCGACCGGTTCGTCGACGCGATGATCGCGATCCGGTCGGAGATCGATCAGGTGGCCGCGGGGGAGTGGCCGCCGGACGACAACCCACTCGTGCAGGCACCACACACCGCCGAGGACGTGACGGCCGACGACTGGTCGCGCGCCTATCCGCGAGCGCTCGCGGCGTTTCCGGTTGCCGGTCTGCGGCGCGCGAAGTACTGGCCTCCCGTGGGTCGCATCGATGGCGTCTACGGCGACCGCAACGTCTTTTGCAGTTGCCCGCCGGTCGAGGCGTATCAGTAGCTATCGCGCGTCGGCCCAACCGCCGGGCGTGCGGCCGTCGGTCCGGACGAGCCGGTGCGCGAACAGCCAACGGTTGCCGTCGGTGGTGAGCCGGTCGCGGTAGCGCCCCCAGTGATCCACGCCCGCACCGGTCATCACCGTGAAGTAGCTCGTCGCGTTCGCCTCGGTCGCGGATGCAAGGTCGACGCGCACGCTCGAGACGTGATGCTGCATGCGCCCCGGCGGCGCGGTGGTGACGACGTCGCTCCCGACCCCCCGGAAGAAGTCGAGGATCGCGTCGCGGCCGACTGCTCGTGCGCCGCCCGTTCCGTGCACCTCGAGTACGCCGTCGACGGCGAAGAGCAAGGCCACGTCTTCGAAGCGACCGTGGTCGGCGGCGTAGGTGTACGACGCGATCGTGTGTCGTACCGTCTCGCGCGCGCTCAACTCCCAGAGCTCCACGGGCGGGGACGCTACTCAGGCGACGCGGGCCTGAACCAAAGGAGCCCTACGGTGTCCGACGCGTGCTCGATCTCGACGGTGACGGGAAGATCGAGCAGCAATTCGGACGGTTCGAGTCCCCGCAAATTGCCGACGAGCCGGGGCCCCTCCGCGAGCTCGACGACGAGGATCGCGTACGGCGGGGTGAACGCGGGGTCGACAGCGCGATGCGTGACGGTCCACGAAAACACGCGCCCGCGGCCCGTCGCCGGTTCCCACGTCGCGTCGACCGATCCGCAGTGCGCGCACCGGTGACGGGGTGGGTGCCTCCACGAGCCGCACGCGGCGCACCGCTGTAGTCGCAGCTCGCCGCGGGCCAGGAAGGCGTAGAACTCGCCAGTGAGCCCGACCGCGGACGGCAGGAACCGATCGCTCATCGGTCGCGTCGCAGCACGACGATGCTGCCGTCGCCGAAATCGCCCCAGCCGGTGACGCAACCGATCTCGGCGCCGGCGACCTGTGCCGCGCCGGCCTCGCCGCGCAGCTGACGCACGGCCTCGACCACGTGGTTCATCCCCCACATGTGCCCCTGCGACAACAGCCCGCCGTGCGTGTTCGTCGGGAGGGCGCCGCCGTCGAGTCTGAGTACGCCATCGCGCACGAACGCGCCCGCTTCACCGCGGCCGCACAATCCGAGCGCCTCGAGTTGAAGGAGCACGACGTACGTGAAGCAGTCGTATACCTCCATGAAGTCGAGCTCGTCCGCGCGCACGCCCGCCGCGCCCAGCGCGCGCGGCCCCGCGTCGGACAGGCCGATGCGGAATATGTCGGGTCGGTTGGCGATGTCGTCGGCGGGATACGGATGTCCTTCCGCGCCCGCCAGGATCACCACAGGCGCGTGCGGCAGATCGCGCGCCCGCTCGATCGAGCTCACGACGACCGCGGCCGCGCAGTCCGTCTCCAAGCAGCAGTCGTAGAGGCGGAACGGCTCCGACACCCAGCGAGCGTCGAGGTACTGGTCCATCGTGAGGGGAGTGCCGCGCATCAGCGCGCGCTCGTTCAACTGCGCGTGCGCTCGGAAGGTCACCGCGATCTCGCCGGTGTCGGTATCGCGCGTGCCGTAGAGCTGCTTGTGCCGCATCGCGATCCACGCGTAGAACTGCGCGGCCGAACGCGCGCCGTAGGGCAGGTAGTAGTCGAGGACGACGTCGCCGACGGCGCTGCCGTCCAACCCGCGCCTTGGCCGCGGGATCCCTTCGCGCGGCCGGAAGGCCGAATATCCGTTCCACCCGACGACGACGAGCACATGGCGCGCGACACCCGCCGCGACCGCCATCGCCGCGTGCTGCAGCGACGCGACGGGGCTCGCGCCACCCATGTGCACCGTGGTCGCGAATCGCAGCGTCTCGATGCCGAGGTTCGCGGCGAGCTCCTCGCTGGTCGTGTAACCAGGCGGCGGAATGATCCCGTCGATATCGGTGGCCGCGAGCCCCGCGTCCGCGATCGCCGCGTCGGCGGCCTGCAGGATCAGCTCGACGGGCAGGAACGGTGCGCCACGCATGTAGTCGGTTTCGCCGATCCCGACGATCGCCGTCCGCCCCGCGGAGCCCAAGCCCAGTTCGTCGCCGCTCACGAGACGCGGACGCTACCGGGTCGCCGTTCCCGTCCGACCAAACAGAACGGCCGGGCGGCTATTGGG
>JALYLU010000044.1 GCA_030774075.1 Actinomycetota bacterium
GGCAAATACACCACCGGGGTCTATTCCGCGCTGGACAAATCACCCATCCGGCGCCTCGCGGCCGCCCAGAAGGTCCCGCGCCGCCGTAATGCAACAGTGCCACGACGAGCCTGCTACCCCGCCGCGTGCGCGTTTACGACCGAGCAGAGGAAGTAGAAGTGGGTATCGATCTCCTGTGCGACGCCAGCCTCGATGGCTGCGTCGATCGCGGCCTCCGACGTCATCGGGAGCAGTGCTGCGTACGCCGCCTGCCCGGCAGGAGAGAGGTCCGCCGGAATGACGACGAAGACGTGCCACAGCGGATTGAACTCGCCGTGGCCCGGGCTGGACGGGATCGAGTCGAGGATGTGGTCGTGGAAGTCCGTGAAGTCGATGCCGTCTCCGGCGTGGTCGCACGGGTTGCACTGCGGCGCGGACGGCCAAAGGCTCGTGTCGGGCGGGTACGCGACCTCATAGAAGTCGGCCGCCGCATGAGCCAGAGGACCCGCGTTCTGGGGGACCTCGATCGCGTTGATCGTCACGGTGCCACCGTTGTAGTAGGCAGGCTCGTATTGGGGCTTTCCGGCCCCGGCCGGTCCCGCGAACACCACGGCGAGCACTCCCAAAAGGCTGCTCAACACCAGGAACTTACGCACTGGAATCCCCCTCCGAATTCCGTGAACCGGGGAGCGAGTCCGAAACGAAGCCATCGCGCTCCAGTCCACCAGACTGAGCCGGAAGTATCCGTCTTCGGCGAGGGAATGTCAAAACGGAACCCCCACGCCACGCGGCCAGTGCGTGTCACGTCAAAGAGTCACTGCGCAACCATGACCCGAAGAGGTCGAGCCGACGCCAGAACACGTCCGGCATTACCTCTGGCTCGCGGAGGGCCTGATGGAGCGTGCGTGCACCGACTCCGTGGGCTGCAACCGTTGCGGCGTTCACTAGTCCGAGCGCGACTACGCGCGAGAATGCGGTCCGATGGTCGCGCAGCCGGTATGGGTTCGGGACGACCGCGCCGAGTTCCTGCTCGCGGTCGCAGCGTCTGTTCCCGAGTGGCAACGCGACGCCGCGTGCATCGAGCATCCCGGCGTCGAGTGGTTCGGTCCGAAGGGCGACCGGGCCATTGCGGCGAGGGCCATCTGCGCGAGATGCCTGGAGCAGTCCGACTGTCTCGCGTTCGCTCTCGACGAGCATCTGGACGCCGGCATATGGGGCGGCTCGAGCGCGCAGGAACGGGCAAAGCTGCCTAAGCGTGGGATAACCGGCGCGATGGTCGCCCGGTTCGGTTTCCGGGTCGACCAAGGCCGCGAGCTGCTGCTCGACGAAGCGTCCCTGTTCGGCGGGCTGCTCGAGGGCGACTGAACCCATTGCGGTGGGAACTTCGTGGGAACCATTGTCACGACTCGAGCGTGATTATGCGTCCGGCATCATGCGACCTAGTCCAGCATCACCCCAGGTCAAGGCCCATCTGTAGGATTGTGCGTTACCGACTCGCACGCGCCAACATGCTTCCTAGAGGACTCAAAATCCGTTGCTCGCGAGAGCGTGAGGGTTCAAATCCCTCCTCGGGCACTCGCTTTTACCTGCGTGCACACGAGGCGGGTCGCTCGGGCTCATGTCTACGCGATGGCGCCGGATGGATCGGGCTCGCCGTCGGACCAGGGCCGGCTCAGATTACGCATCAGCCCTCGGCCGACCTTGCCGGTGTACGTAGACACGTCGAAGGACGCGGGATCAATGGCTTCCGGTCCTCGTCGAACAAGTGCCCAGCCCTTCTTGATCACGATCTCTTCGATCAACCTCGGGCGGTGCCCGCACGCGAGCATCACCTCCACCACGAAGACGGAAAGCGGAGTCGCGAGCGGGGGCACAAGAGCGCTGTGTGCCGAGGACCAGTCCTCGATCACGTACGGGGCGCCCGGCGAGAGGTGAGGGAACAAGAAGTTGAAGCTCCGGCGCGTCTCTTCGACGAGATGGGATGCATCATCAACGACCAGATCCAGCGGGTCCCCGTGGTACTCGCGGTCCAGGATCTCGGTGAGCTTTTGAATGTCTGCCTGGTCGACGCCGTAATACGTCGCTATTGCATCTCGAAGGCCGCGGGTCTCGATGAAGCTCTCGAGCGCCTCGCAGGGCTCGGGCGTCAGGTCGAGCGCAACCAGCTTGTTCGGATGAGCGCGTTGCGCGAAGTACGCAGTGCTCCCGCCATCCCAGATGCCGAGTTCGACGATGTTCTTCGGAGCCGTCTCCAGGATGAGTTGATCGTAACGCTCGATCTGCCATCGGGGTTTGATGATGCAAAATCGGTGAGCCGTTGACTTCAGCCCGACCTTTGCTCCGCGGCAGATGAACGAGATCCCGTCGATGGCGAACTCGTCGTCGCTTGTCCAGTTGAGCGCGGTGTCCATCCGAGCAGCTCCCATGATCTCTCCCATGATCTGACGGCACTCGCCGGTAGGGCAAACGGGACCTCGCCGCGTAGCGCGTTCCCGCTACCACGACTAGCTTGAACGGATATGTTCGACGAGGTGGTCGCGTGGGTCGCGGCAGCCGTCGACGGCTGCGGCCGGATATGACCTCAGGGCTTACCGAGCACGGCATCACGCTGGGCGGGCAGCACCTCGACGATGGCGATCGCAACCGGGCGGCGGTGTGGGTGTTCGTGGCCGTCGAGGCGGCAGCTCTCGTCTATTACCTCGCTCTGTCGCGGCGCGAATGGTTCTTCGGCGATGAATGGGAGTTTCTTTCCGGACGCGGGCTCGGAGTGCACGATCTGTTGAGCCCGCACTACACACATTGGACGGCATTGCCCATCGTCATCTACCGCCTCATGTACTGGGTGGTCGGGCTGCGCAGTTACCTCCCGTATGTCGCGCTCTCGGTGGGGCTACATCTCGCGGCTGCCGCGTTGCTGCGCTTGGTCATGCGTCGCGCCGGCGTCGCGCCGTGGATCGCAACGGCGGGCGCCGCGGCCTTCGTGTGCTTCGGGCCGGGCGCACAGGACATTCTGTGGGCGTTCCAGATCGCATTCAGCGGCGCGCTCGTCTTCGGGCTCGTCGATCTTCTGTTGACGGATCACCTCGGTTCCATTGACCGACGGGACTGGCTGGGCCTCGCGGCGGGAGGGCTCGCACTCGTGTGCTCGGGCGTCGCGGTGACGATGGTAATCGTCGTCGGAATAGCAGCCGTGCTGCGGCGGGGCTGGAGGGTGGCGCTGTTCCACACTGCGCCGCTCGGCGGTCTGTACGTGGTGTGGTGGGCGGGGTACGCGCGAGGGAGCCGTTCGTTTCGCGGCTCTTCTCGCCAGGTCATCGACTGGACCGCCACAGGAGTGGGCAGCGTGTTCGGCGCGTTGGGGCGCGTGCCCGGAGTCGGGTGGCTGCTCGGAGTCGTGCTACTGGGCGGACTGGCGAAGTTGGTCCGTGCGTCGGGCTGGCGGACGCTATGCGTGCAGCACGCCTCGCCGGTCGCATTGCTGCTCGGAGTCCCCGTGTTCTTCCTCATCGCCGGGCTCGACCGTGGTGGTCTCGGTGTCGCGTTCGCACGATCGAGCCGGTATCTGCACATCGGCGCGGCGCTGGTGCTCCCCGCGCTGGCGGTCGCCATTGACGAGATCCTTTCGCGGTCGCGCGTTTGCGGAGCCGTCGCGCTCGCGGCGCTGCTCGTCGGCGTGCCGGGTAATCTCGGAAAGGCGCACGACTACGTCGAGGGAGCTTTCGTTCGTAGTCAACCTGCGTACCGTCAAATGATGCTCTCGGTCGCGCGCGAACCGCTCGCGCGCGAGGTTCCGGCCTCGTTGCGCCCCGATCCGGGCCGTGCGCCGACGGTCACGCTCGGATGGCTGCGCGCAGGCGTCACGTCGGGTCGTGTCCCGAAGCCGAGGCCGTCAACACCCAAGGAGGCTCTTACCAACCAGCTACGGCTTTCGCTGATGGAGCTCGACCAGCCGAGCGGGCTGCCTTGTCGCCTCGTGCACGCCCCTGTGGTGCGCACACTGGCGGTTGGTGATCGGTTCGGGCTTGCTGGGTTCGGCGGGCTCGCTGGGACGGTCCTCGTCACTCTCGTGACGAGCGAGAACCAGCCGCGGTCGGACGCCGTGTCGTTCGGAAATGCGCTGCTCAATCCGACGTCCGTGCATACCCTCGTGGCGGTAGCCGGACCGCTCACGTTGAGGATCGTCCCCGCCGGTCGCAACGGCGCGATCCTGTGCACCCCGTCGGAGAGCTGAACCGGCGAGGAACAAGGAAGGGCATGAGGGTTCAAATCCCTCCTCGGGCACCCTCCCACCTGGACAAACGACAGAGCGCAGACGTGGGCGTGCAACGCGGCGGCCTTAGGATGCCGTCGTGGTCACATGGACGACCGACGACACGTTCGCCATCGACGACGTCGAATACGTGTGCCGCCCCATCAACGGCCGGTTCCCATCGACGCACGACCGGTTCTGTCTCCTCAAGGCCCCATGGCAAGTCGAATGGTACGAACGGCTCCTCCACGACCTCGCTCCCCGCACGATGATCGAAGTCGGCATGTACGACGGCGCGAGCATCGCGCTCTGTGCCCAACTCGTACATCCGCACACACTGATCGGAATCGACAACCGCGACACGCGCAGCGCCGCGCTGGACATCTTCATCGCCGACCACCGATTCCACACGAGCGTCCGTCCGCATTACGGCGTCGACCAAGCCGACACCGCACGACTCGACGACATCCTCGAACGCGATGTCACCGGACCGCTGGATCTCGTCGTCGACGACGCGTCCCACCTCTACGAGACGACCCGAACCACATTCAACTACCTCTACCCGCGACTTCGGCCCGGTGGCTGCTACGTGATCGAAGACTGGCCGATGCACCGCGACCCCCGGATCGACATCCCCCTGACACTGCTGGTGTTCCAACTCCTCCTCGCCTGCGCTGCAGCTCCCCGGATCGTCGCGGACGTGACCGTCAACAGGAACTACGCGGTCATCACGCGCGGCGAAGCGGAACTCGCCCCCGGGCCGCTCGACCTCGCCTGCTGCTACGGCCCCCGAGCCGCGTCACTCCTCGACAAGATCGACTCAGCGAGCGGTTGAATCGTCGCGGGTCTTCCGGTCAAGCGCGTCAATCAATCTCTCGACCTCCGCAACGGTGACGGTCAGCGCGGAGTGGCCCGAGCGTCGCAGAATGCTTCCAACTCTCTCGTGAAAGTGGACACATACCCCGACATCGCCGTTCGTGCCGAAGGTGAGTCCGTCGTCGACGAACGACAGCCGGGCTCCGACGGCAGTCCACCACCGATAGCCCGACGTGACGTGTGCGGTATCGATGTTGCTCAGGTGGGTCTCGAGACGAACAAAGCCGTAAGTCGCAACGAATCGCCCATCGTCGGTGAGCGTCACCCCATCCTTCGACGGCCGAAGCCCGAACGACAGCAACAGCGGGAAGAACCTCTTGTCGATGGCGTACCGGAAGACTTCGCTCATGGGCGCTCCCGCAATTGCGTCTTGATGCCAACTCGTCGCCTGAGGCTAAACTGACGCGCAAAATTTTGTGTCGCAGGCGGCTCGTTTCGTAGCGAGGGGAAGTAGATGCGTAGGCAGAGGCAAATACGGCGGTCGTCTGGTGTCGTCTTGACGGCGGTCCTCTCGTCCCTCGGTCTCCTCGCGGTCTCTCCCGCGCCCGCGAGCGCAGCCGCGAATCCCTTCCCCCGCACCGTCATAAGCGGCTTTGCGACAACGACCGGCGGCGGCTTCTGGCTTGCGTTCGCGAACGGCGCGGTCGAGCCCTTCGGCGATGCCCGGTTCGTGGGCGACGCCCAAACTCTCCCCCTGCAGGGCGCGGTTCAGGGCGGCAGCGCCGTCAACACCGGCGGCGGGTACTGGCTCGTCGCGAGCGACGGGGGAATCTTCTCCTACGGGCGTGCTCGCTTCTTCGGAAGCATGGGCGGCACCAGGCTCAACCAACCTGTGTTCTCCATGGCTTCCACCACATCCGGCTTCGGTTACTGGCTCGTCGCCCGCGACGGCGGCGTCTTCAGCTTCGGCGATGCGAGGTTCCGCGGATCCACCGGCGGGATCCGTCTGAATCAACCCATTGTCGGCATCGCCCGCTATCGGACCGGCACGGGCTACAACCTCGTCGCGCGCGACGGCGGCATCTTCAGCTTCGGGGGCAAGCGATTCTTCGGCAGTCTGCCCGGGATCGGTCAGAAAGTGAACGACGTCGTCGGAATGGCCCAGACCGCGAGTGGGCTCGGATATTGGGTCGTGCGCAGCGGCGGCCAGGTCTACGCGTTCGGTAACGCAGTGTCGTTCAAGAGTTACGCCGCGCCGTCGTGCGATCCCGTCGTCGCGATCATCGGCAACCCCACCCAGCAGGGCTACCGGCTCGTCACCCGGTCGGGTGCGACGATTGCCCGAGGCGTCGGAGTCGGCGGGCAGGCGCCGACCGGCAAGCCGGCGACCTGCACGTAGCCGGCCGCAGTATCGCCGTTTCGATTCGTCGCGGAGCGGATAAGGCGCGGCTCATCGAGCTGCCGGGAAGGCAATGGTGACGGCGATCGCGGGCGGGGAGCGGGCAGAGCGTTCCTCTCAACTGCGGTACCGACCACATCTCGACGGGCTGCGCGCGGTGGCCGTGTTCCTGGTCGTCGCGTTCCACGCCGACCTCGGACGGGCGTCCGGTGGGTTCATCGGCGTCGACATCTTCTTCGTCCTGTCGGGTTTCCTGGTCACGCGCATCCTGGTGCGCGACCTCGCGTCCGGGGGTCGGATCCGATGGCGCCAGTTCTATGCCCGCCGGGTCCGTCGGATCCTGCCCGCCGCGGTGGCGACGCTGGTCGTAACTGCGGTCGTCTTCGCGGTGGTGGCGACGCCGGCGGAGATGTTCGATGCGCTCGGAGGGTTCCGGGCCGCGTTCTTCTATGTCGCGAACTGGCACTTCATCCACCAGTCGACCGACTACTTCGCCCCAAACGTCAACACCAATCCAGTCCTGCATTTCTGGTCGCTCGCCGTCGAGGAGCAGTTCTATCTCCTGTGGCCCTTGTGCCTCGGCGTGTTGTACGTCGTTACCGGATACGTCGGACGTCGTCGCTGGTGGGCGCTGCGAGGCATCGTCTTCGCGGCTGCAATTGCGTCCGCGGTACAAGCGCTGCACGTCGGCTCGACGAACCTCGAGCGCGCCTACTACGGAACCGACACACGCGCCTATCAACTGCTCGGAGGCGCGGTGCTGGCATTGACGCCGCAGCTGTTTCAGCTCGGCGCGCGGATCCGCCGACTGGCGCCGTGGTCGGCTTCGCTGGCGTTCATTGGTCTGTTGTTCCTGGCGTCGTCCGCGCTTCGCATGAGTGCGATCACGCGCGGGATCGTCGTCGCCGCAGTCGCGTCGGCTCTCATCGTCTCGCTCGAGAACGCCCGCGGCGGATCCGCCAAACGCGTTCTGTCGTCGGACCCCATCGTTTATCTCGGGCGGATCTCGTACGGCATCTACCTGTGGCACTGGCCCGTCATTGTTGTGTTGACGCACGACCGGTATGTCAGCCCGGTCCGCTTATTCCTCCTCGCGAGCCTGACCGCGACCGCGCTCGCCGCGCTCAGCTTCCACCTCCTCGAGCACCCGTTGCGGACATCGCGGTTGCTCGACCGTTACCGGACGCCGGTCATCGTGATCGGGTTCACCACCAGCATCCTCGTCGGGCTGCTCGTCATGCCGGTGGTGCTCGATTCGGGCAACAGCACGTTGGCGACGTCGGATGCATCGTCGTCGTCCGCGTCGCGTCTGCTCGACTGGCGCGTTGCGAAAAAGGACATCCCCGCGTTGCCCGATTGTCTCGGTACGTCGGTCGACCGGTGTACCGTCGTGCGCGGTCCCGGGCGGCGCGTGGTACTCATGGGCGACAGCGTCGCAAGGATGTGGATCCCGACGTTCACGGAGATCGCCAAGCGCGAGGGGTTCTCGCTGTCGGTCGCGTCGTACCCGGGTTGCCCCTGGCAACGAGATCTCGATTACAACGGCCCGCGACACGTCATCACGCAGTGCCGGGAACACCGGAGCGACTGGTACAAACGCGTCATCCCGCGGCTTCATCCCGACATTGTGTTTCTTGCCCAGCACGGTTACGACGACCCAGTGAGCCCGAACCGATTCCTGCTCGCCGACGGCACTGCCATGACGATCCAGTCCGACGGCTTCGAGCAGATGCTGGTCGACGTATCGTCGTCGAGTCTCGCGGCGCTGCGCGCGCCCGATCGCGACATCGTGTTCATCGAGCCGGTCCCGAGTCCGCCGACCCCGTTCGATCCACTCAGCTGCCTCTCCGGTGGAGGTTCGCAGGCGGCGTGTGGCTTCCGCGCGAGTACTGCACCCACCGGGCTGGCACGGTATTTCCGGCAAGCCGCGGCGAGGGACCCGTCGGTCAAGCGGATCGATCTCGACCGCCTCGTCTGCCCGGGCCGGCCGTGGTGCGACCCGATCATCCGCGAGATTATCGTCTGGCGCGATACGGCGCATTTGACGGCGACCTACTCGCGGTCGCTCACCGATGCCGTGATCGCCATCCTGCGCGCGCAACACGTCGTCTGATCACGCGCGCGGCGAGAGAGTCAGGCGTTGCCTAGCGACTATCTTGGCCTCCGCTATGGGCACGGTCGTTCTGCACGCGGGGATCCCGAAGGCAGGCTCCTCGAGCATCCAGAGCTGGCTCGCGAACAATGCACCGATGCTGCGGTCGCGGCTGGGAGTCGGTTTGATGGTCGCCCGCAACCGCACTCTCCCGGGCGAGAAGCATCGGCGCCTCCTTGTCGAGGAGTACGCATCCGGTGGGATGAACTCCGGCACGTTCGTCACGGCATACGTAGGGTTCAAGCGCAGCACACGGATACTTGACTCGTTCTTCGCAGGTGTCGCCGAGTTCGCGGATCGTCATCGCTTGAGCGTCATTTCGAGCGAGAACTTTGCTCAGTTGTTCTCGGCCAACGGCGGCGATGGTCCCTTTCTATCGGGCCTGGATAACCTCGCGAAAGAACACCGCGTTCGTGTCGCGTACTACCTCAGGCCTCAACACTCTTGCCTGGAAGCGATGTGGCGTCAGTGGGGTTTCCGGAGAGCCGTCCCGCCGTCCGTCTACATTGCCGACGAAGCCGAGCAGTTGCACTATCTCAGGACACACACCGCCGTGTCGGAGGCCGCGCCGCATGTTTCGTTCGAGTTGCGACCTTTCCGCGCCGATCTTCTTCACGGCGGGAGTCCCGTTGTCGACTTCGCCCACCATTTTCTTGACGCGGATGAGCTTCTTGGGCGAGCACCCGATAGTCGCATCAATGTGGGACTTCCGCTGGAGTTGGTCAACTTGTTGCGATTGGGACCCAAAGAGCTTGTTGGTCGCGGCCCGCACGACAACGCGGCACTCGTTCACCTTCAGCGCCTTTTCGGCGACGTGCAACTGCCGCTCGTCTCGAAGATCGAACGTTCACGACTCGTCCTGCTGGCTTACTGCCACGAACGGTTCGAGGCAGAGAACCGAACCCTTTTCGCACGTCTTGGTTGGCCGGTCACTGACTTCGTCCCCCCAGCAGATCTGGCGCACTGGGACCTTGCCGAGATTGATGACCTTTGGCGCCCTGATGCGTCCGCAGCCGAAGTCGCGCTGCTGTACGTCGCGCTAAGTGCGATTCTCGAGAAATCAAGAGAGGGCTAGCTCAGGGATCCCGCGTGACAGATTCTCATCGAGCAGTCGTTCGAGGGTTCTCGCGATCGATGAATACGCGGCGTCGTCGAGTACGTTGGTCGTCTCGCCAGGATCGCGATCGAGGTCGAACAGCACCGTACAACCCGACTCGCGATGCCGAATAAATTTGTACGGCCCGCTGCGTACCATCGGCCAGCCCGGCGTGGAGCACATCACAGTACGATGAACCTCCTCGGCATCATTACTGCCCAGCAGGAGTGGCCGCAGGCTGCGGCTGTCGAAGGCCTGAGACCCGACATTGATGTTGGCGTAGTCCAAGCAGGTCGGTACAAAGTCGTAGCTCTGTACAAGGCTCGACACTCGCCTGCCGCAGTTCGCGTCCAGACCCGCGACAACGAGTGGAACTCGAGCAAGATCATCGAACGGTATCCACGGCTCCTTCTGTAGCAGCCCGCGGTGGCCTGCGTAGTCCCCATGGTCTGAGGTGAAGACGACAAGAGTTTTCGCCACATCGATATGTTCGAGTATCCGACCGACCGCGTCGTCGATCTGCGCAATCAATGCTCGACCGCGGGTCAGTGTCCCCCGAACGCGTTTCTCTGCGCCTCGGACGTGCTGGGGCGCCCGGCCCTTTCGCGTGGCGGTCATCGCGTCGAGAAAGGGAGCCGGAAGACGCGCGTTGACCTCGAATCCGTCTGCGGGCAGCGTCATCTCGGATGGGTCGTACCGTGACGCGTAGGGCTCCGGCGGATTCAGAGGTGCGTGCGGATGCGGGAACGAAACGATGAGAAACAATGGCCGCTTCGGATCGCGCCGTGAGAGAACCGACAACGCTTCTCGCTCAACCCATGCAGTTGGATGGAACTCCGCGTGGTACGGAAACCAGCGACCGACCTGACGGAGCCACTCGTCAGGCGTTGCGTTGCGCCAGTCGTCCAACCCGTTTGCGAGCAACCAATCGTGGTAGTCATCGGTGTCCTCGGAATTCATCCCAGCGCGAAGCGCCTGAAGCCCCAAGTGCTCACACAAGCGCAGCGTGTCGAAGCCGTGCTGAGCGCGGATGGGCATCGCATGCATTTTGCCGACCAGTGCCGTTGCATACGCGGCACGTTGCAGCTCACGCGCAATCGTCCAGTATCCCTCTCGCAACGCGAGCCAAGAACCCGGCTGCTTCGGCACGCGGTGGTGCTGCAGGCCAGTCAGTAGAGACACGCGGGCCGGTACGCAGTTCGTGCCACCGCTGTACGCGCGATCGAACACGACGCCGCGGGAGGCGAGTTCGTCAATGTGCGGTGTCTCGAAGAAACCGTCACTCTCATAGCCGAGTTGATCAAACCGCTGCTGGTCGGTCACGATCAGCACGAGATCGGGTTGATCTACCGAGGCCCTGTCTCGTACGGCGGACCGAGTCCGAGCTTGCTGTCGTTCGACAGGATCGCTCGATCCGATGGTCGGTATAGTCGACGGTTGAGAAGCAGCGAGGCGGACGGAGGGCAACAGTTCATTGTCGTGCACGCGAAACGAGATTTCAACGCATCTCTCCGTCACGATCCGACCGCTCTCGCAGTGCATGAGCCTGAACGTCAGGAGGAGGGGCCCGTCGGTCGACACGGGATGGCGCACCTCGGCGAGGCCCTCACCTTGCGCCGCCAGTAGAACCAGATAGGGGACTCGCGGTGCCGTCCGGGCGATAGCAAGGCGCACGAGGTCACCGTCTCGATAACCGAGTCGGACCTCGGGAGCTCCCTTGTGATGCCGCCATCCGAGATCTATCGGAGGACGCAATACGCCTAATCCCGAAAGCGCCGTCAACTGAGCGGTGAAAGTGCCCGGTCGACCAGAATTGCGAACCCGCAGTCTAAAGAGCCAACCAGCCGAAACGCTTTGCGGCGCTACAACCGCAACCTGCGCTTGCAGTCTGAAGCGCCCTCGCATCGCGCGAAGCCATCGGACGAACCGTTGACGCACGGATCGCAGCCTAGCGGGCTCGATCCACTCTGGCGCCGGGTCGATGGGAAACCTCAATGACGTGCGTCGGTCCCGGAGAAGCGATCGTCGTCGAGCGGCAGTGGACGGCGGTGCCGCCGCCGTCACGGATCAGTCGGCCGGAACGGTTGCTCACCTACGCGCGGGCGAGCATGGTCGCGTGTTCGTAGAACTCGAGATCGTAGGTGTTGTCGTCCGCGATGCGGCATCGGAGCGTTGGCGTGGCCTCCCATGGTTCGGAACTCACAAGCTGGCGGCGTTCGACTGGGGGACCTCTGCCGCGCCACCATCCGAAGCGTCGTTTGAGCTCGCCAATGAAGTCGTCGTAGCGCTCGGTCAAGCCGACGACGTCGACTCTGGCGAGGTTGGTTTTCGCGAGCGTGAGGCGCTCGGCGTCGATCGAGATAGGCCGAAGAATCGCCCGGGGATGGTCTTCGGCAGTGAGAGAGAACACTTTGGTTTGGTGATTGTGAACGAAGTGCCGGTAGACGAACGGGTGTCGCTCCGGATCGTCGTCGAATGGCGTACTTCACCGAGCCCGGCGTCAAAAAGGAGCTCCCTAGGTCCGGTCCAGGTGGTTCCGAAGAACGTTGAACACGAGGGCCAACTCCGCGTCCGAAGCATCGGGTGCCCAGAGGGTGTCCAGCTCGGAGAGGCTCCAGGCGCGGTCGAGCCTCTCTGCGGGATGGACGAAGTTCGACGTGCTCCACCCGAGTCGACGTATGAGCTCCCGGTTCTCGGGCTCGAAGACCTCGTAACAGTATTGCCGGAGGATCAGACGGGACCGCTGAATCTTCGGTGACTCCGGTATCGTGAGACCTTCGAACGCGGCTTTGAGCTCGCGCCGTGGGTATTTCTCAGCTGCCCTGTCCCAGAAGATTCCTTCGGGAGCCCGGCGAAGGACGTTGACAAGTTCGAGCGGGAGTCCCACGTTCTCGCAGATTTCGGGGCAACGCTCGTTGAGCGAGAGAAACGTGCGGACGAAGTCCTCGACGGGTCCGCCACCCGCGAGCAGATCGGCTCGAAAAGGCCGAATCTCGAATCTGACGTGCGGCGCGCCTCGCTGGACGCCATCGAGTGTCCGGAGATAATGCAACCCCCGATTCGACTGCTCGGCCGCGTACGTCGAAGGATCCTTGCCCTCGCGGCATCCGTCTTGTCGCCACATTGCCTCGATGGCGGTGTGTTGCGGTCTGACGTAATACGCGACTCGAACCTCGTGACGACGTGCCAAGTCGTCGAGCGCGAGAAGGAACGGGGCATCGAGCTCCCAGAACGGAACGGCGAGAGCCTCGGCGGTGATCAGCACCGACGGATGCGTGTCCGCAAACCCCGACAGTTCGTCGATCATCCGGCGTACGAACGCGGGGGAGCGTCCTTGTGCGATCCAGCTATAGACCAAAAGGCCAGAGTTCAATCGCCCCGATCGAAACGGTTCCACGTGGACGCGCTTCGTGGGATTGCCTTGCGTCTGGTTCGTCGCGACGACGGTATGGATGCCGCTTTGCTCGCGAATGCGGTCCGCGTTCAGTGCGATCCACCGTTGCACGCTGCTTGACCCCGTCTTCGCCATGCCTGCGTGAATGATGATCCTTGCCATGCGCGCCTGATGTTCGATGTTGTCGTCGAATTGGTTCCGCTCATTGAACCACGCGTGCCACGGGCTACGTCGAGGAGCATCGTCGGAAGGAGCAGATTCGTGCCCGGTGCGACCCTACGGGTGCGGATTCGGGCCACGGCCCACGCTCCCCAGGTCGCCCGCCCGCAGGGCTTGGCACAAACGGTTCGAGCACAACTGCACGGGCTCGACCTGTCATGATGGCGCCTCGATTTCGGACTGTGCTCGGGGGACCGTTGACGGACGCAACGATCACGAACCATGCCGCCTCGATTGTGAACGATCGCCTGCGCCTCATCTTGCTCAGCTTCGTCATGCTGTTCGTCGAGCTCGCCCTGATTCGATGGGCCGGGTCGGACGTCCTCTACCTGTCATATTTCTCGAACTTCGTCCTCCTGGGCAGCTTCCTCGGAATCGGCATCGGTTTCCTGCGTGCTCGCTCACGGCGGAACCTTTTCCCGTATGCACCGCTCGCGCTGGCCGCGCTGGTTGCGTTCGTGCGCTTCTTCCCCGTCAGGATCCGTTCCAGCGGCGCAGACCTCCTGTTCTTCGGCATCGTGCAACGCAGCGGTCCGCCGCGCTACGTCGTGCTCTCTGTCATCTTCGTGGCCGTCACGGCCGCAATGGCGTTTGTCGGGGAGGGTGTCGCACGCGCCTTCGCGCAGTTTGCTCCCCTCGACGCGTATCGCCTCGATCTCATCGGCAGTGTTGCGGGCATCGCGGCGTTCACGACGCTGTCGTTCCTGGGTGTGCGTCCGGTCGTCTGGGGGCTCGTCGTGGCCGTCGCGCTCGTCGCGCTCTACGTTCCGCACCTGGGTGTCTTGCAAGTCGCCGGACTCGTGGCTCTCGTCGCGATACTCGGCGC
>JALYLU010000045.1:0-7500 GCA_030774075.1 Actinomycetota bacterium
CTCGGCAACGGCGTGCCCATCGGCGCATGCTGGGCGCGCCTCGACGTCGCCGCCGCGTTCGCGACCGGCGACCACGCCACGACCTTCGGTGGCCAACCGCTCGCGGCGCGCGCCGCGCTCGCCGTGCTCGACGTGATGGAGCGCGAGCGGGTGCCCGAGCGCGCGGCACGCGCGGGCACACGCCTGGTCGAGTCGCTCGCCAAGCTCGACGGGGTCTCCGAGGTGCGGGGCGCGGGCCTGCTGATCGCGGCCGAGCTCGCGCCGGCGCTCGATGCCAAGGACATCGCGCAGCGGTGCCTCGACCGCGGTCTCGTCGTCAACGCCGTCACGCCGACGGCACTGCGGTTCGCGCCGCCGCTGCTCGTGTCGGATGCGGAGATCGACGATGCCGTCGCCCGAGTCGCGGACGCGCTGCCATGACTCCCCACTTCCTCGAGGTCGACGACCTCGATCCTGTGCGGCTCCGCCGGATCATCGACGACGCCGTCGCCTGGAAGGCCGATCCGGGCTCGATCCCACCGGCGCTCGTGGGCCGGGCGGCCGCCGCGCTGTTCCAGAAGCCGTCGGCTCGCACCCGGATCTCCATCGAGACGGCGATCGCGACCTTGGGCGGCCATCCGATCTACCTGCGCGACGAGGAAGTCAACCTCGACACACGGGAATCGGTCGAGGACGTGGCGCGCACGATGGCTTCGATGTGCTCGGTGATCGCGGCGCGCGTCTTCGACCATCACGTGCTCGAGCGCATGGCCGCCGTCGTCGACGTGCCCGTCGTGAACCTGCTTTCCGACACCGCGCATCCCTGCCAGGCGCTCGCCGACCTGTTGACCGTGCGCGAGCACTTCGGCGACCTCGAGGGACGGCGAATCGCGTTCGTCGGTGACGGGAACAACGTCGCCGCGTCGCTGGCGTACGCGGCTGCGTTGTCGGGCGTCGAGCTCGCGGTTGCGTCTCCGGACGGCTACGAGCTCGACGCGCACGTGGTCGACCGCGCCCGCAACCTCGGAAGCGCGGTCGAGCTCGTCGGCGATCCTTACGATGCGGTGCGCGGCGCCGACGTCGTCTACACCGACGTGTGGACGTCGATGGGGCAGGAGCGCGAGCGCGAGAACCGGCTACGCGCCTTCGCGGGCTGGACGATCGACGCCGCGCTCATGAAGGCGGCGAGCGACGGCGCGATCTTCATGCACTGCCTCCCGGCGCACCGCGGCGAGGAGGTCGCGGCCGAGGTCATCGACGGACCGCAGTCGGTCGTCTGGCAGCAGGCCGGCAACCGGATGCACTCGGCCCGGTCGCTGCTCGTCGACCTGGTTACCGAGTCGCGCTGATGTCGACGCTCGGAAAGCCCCAGCGCCAGCACCGGATCCTGCGGATCCTCGAAGACCAGCCGATCTCGAGCCAGGCCCAGCTCGTGCAGCTGCTGGAGGCGGAGGGCATCGTCGCGACCCAGGCGACGGTGAGTCGCGATCTCGAAGACCTCGGCGCGGTGAAGGTGCGTATCCCCGGCGGCGCGATGGCGTACGCGATCCCGGAGTACACGCGCGAGCGCGCGCCGTCCGACGACCATCTGAAACGCTTGATGAGCGAGTTCGTCGTCGAGGTGGCACACAGCGCGAATCTGGTAGTACTCCGCACGCCGCCCGGTAGCGCCCACGTGGTCGGCTCGGCGCTCGACCGCGCGTCGCTCGGTTCGGTGTTGGGCACGATCGCGGGTGACGACACCGTGCTCGTCGTGTGCAATGAATCCGCCAGTGGCGCGGTCGTCGCCGCCGAGCTCGCCGGTCTCGCCGGCCTCTGATCGAAGGGAGATGCCATCGTGTCCAGGCGAGTCGTGCTGGCGTATTCGGGAGGGCTCGACACCTCCGTCGCGGTCCGGTGGATGCGCGAGGAATGGGACGTCGAAGTGATCGCGTGCGCGGTCGACGTCGGTCAGCTCGCACCCGGCGAGGAAGCAACCATCCGCGAGCGGGCGGCGGCCGCCGGGGCGGTCGAGACCGAGATCATCGACGCACGCGACGAGTACGCGCGCCGCTTTCTCGTTCCGGCACTGCGCGCCAACGCGCTCTACGAGGGCAAGTACCCGCTGGTCTCCGCGCTGTCCCGTCCGGTGATCGCCGAGAACCTGGTTGCGTCGGCACGCCGTCACCGAGCGGAAGCGGTTGCGCACGGTTGCACGGGCAAGGGCAACGACCAGGTGCGGTTCGAGGTCTCGTCCCGCATCCTCGCGCCCGATCTCGCCGTGATGGCACCCGTCCGGGTGTGGGGACTGACCCGAGCCGACTGCATCGAGCTCGCCGACAAGTGGGACATCCCGATCTCGGCGTCGAAGGAGAAGCTGTACTCGATCGACGAGAACATGTGGGGACGCGCGATCGAGTGCGGCGCACTCGAGAACCCGTGGGCGGCCGCGCCGGAGGAACCGTTCACCTTGACCCGCAACACCAAGGACGCGCCCGAGGAGTCGACCGAGATCGTCGTCGGGTTCGAGCGGGGCGTCCCGGTGTCGTTGAACGGCACGGCCACCGGTCTCGTCGAGCTGATCGAGACCGTCGGGCGAACCGTTGGCGACTACGGCTGGGGCCGGATCGACATGGTCGAAAACCGCCGGGTCGGCATCAAGAGCCGCGAGGTGTACGAATGCCCGGCGTCGCTCGCGCTGATCCTCGCGCACAAGGATCTCGAGGGCATCACGCTCGAGCGCGACCTCGCACGCGAGAAGCAGCGGCTGGAGATCCGCGTCGCCGAGCTCATTTACGACGGCATGTGGCACACGCCCCTGATGCGCGCGCTCGAGGCGTTCGTCGATTCGACCCAGGAGCACGTGACCGGCGAGGTCCGGTTGCGGCTCGAGCGCGGGCGCTGCGATCCCGTCGGCCGGCGCGCGCCCCGAAGCCTCTACGACCACGATCTCGCGACCTACGACGCCGGTGACGCGTTCCGCCACCAGGACTCCGAAGGCTTCGTACGGCTCTGGGGTCTCTCGGCCGAGACGTGGTCGCGCCGGCAGGGTCCGGGGGCCTCGTGAGCGTGCCCTCGTGAGCGCCCAAGGCCCGGCGAGCGGTCAGCCGCTCTGGCACGGTCGCTTCGGCGAGGGTCCCGCCGACGAGCTCCTCGCCTTCACGGTCAGCCTCCCGTTCGATCGACGCCTCGCGGCCGACGACCTCGCGGGGTCGCACGCGCACGTGCAGATGCTCGCCCGGGTGGGTCTCCTGACCGACGACGAGCGGCGGATCCTCGTCGCGGCGTTGGATCGGGTCGAGGAGGAGCTCGCCGGCGACAGCTTCGCGTTCGCGCCGACCGACGAGGACATCCACACCGCGATCGAACGACGGGTCACGGAGATCGCGGGCGAGGTCGGGGCGAAGCTGCACACCGGTCGCAGCCGCAATGATCAGGTCGCGCTCGACGTGCGCTTGTACCTGCGACGTGAGGGTCGCGTGGTCGCGGCGCGTATCCACGAGCTCCAGCGTGTGCTGTTGCAACGCGCGGGGGAGTCCACCGAGATCGCCCTGCCCGGGTACACGCATCTGCAACGCGCGCAACCGGTGCTTCTCGCGCACCACTTGCTTGCGCATTTCTGGGCGTTGGCGCGCGATGTCGACCGCTGGCATGACTGCCTCGCGCGCGCCGACGTGTCGCCGCTGGGCGCGGGCGCGCTCGCGGGCTCGAGCCTTCCGCTCGATCCGTCCTCGGTCGCGAGCGCGCTCGAATTTGCGCGGCCGTTCGGGAATTCGCTCGACGCAGTCTCCGACCGCGACTTCGTCGCCGAGGCCCTCTTCGTCGCCGCGCTGACCCAGGTGCACCTCTCTCGTCTCGGCGAGGAGATCGTCTTGTGGTCGACGGACGAGTTCGGATTCATCCTCTTGGCCGACGCGTACGCGACGGGCTCGTCGATGCTGCCGCAGAAGAAGAACCCCGATATCGCGGAGCTGGCCCGCGGCAAAGCCGGCCGGCTGATCGGTGATCTCACCGGCTTCCTCGCCACGCTCAAGTCCCTTCCGCTCGCGTACAACCGTGATCTGCAGGAGGACAAGGAGCCGCTGTTCGATGCCCTCGACACCTGCATGCTGTCGTTGAGCGCCCTCGCAGGTCTCATGTCGACGGTCACCTTCGTCGACGCCGCGATGACGGCCGGCGCCGACAGCCCGTTCAACGCGGCGACCGACATTGCCGAGCACCTCGTGCGGGAAGGAACGCCGTTTCGGAAAGCGCACGCCCTCGTCGGCGCGCTCGTTCGGCAGTCGGTCGAGCGCGGCGTGCCCCTCGACGAGTTGGTCTCGAACGATCCGCGTCTCGGCCCGGACTACTTGGTGTTCCTCGAGCCGGGGAGTGCCGTGCGCCGCCGTACGACGCCCGGCGGCGCCGGCCCCGAGCCGGTCGCACGCCAGCTCGTGCAGGCGCGCGAGCGCATCGAACGTCAACAGACGTGGCTCGCGCACTGACGCGCGCGTTCTTCGATCGCGATGCGCTCGTGGTCGCGCCCGACCTGCTCAACAAGGTGCTGGTCGGCAACGGCGTCGCCGCGCGGCTTGTCGAAGTCGAGGCCTATCGCGCCGGCGAAGATCCCGCCAGTCACGCGTTCAAGGGTCGCACGCCGCGCAACGCGTCGATGTTCGCCGCGCCGGGCACGTTGTACGTGTACTTCAGCTACGGCAACCACTGGTGCATGAACGCGGTGTGCGGTCCGAGGGGGAGCGCGCACGCGGTGCTGCTGCGCGCGGCGGCGCCGCTCGACGGGCTCGAACTGATGCGGGAACGGCGCGTGAAGGCGGCGCGGGAGCGGGACCTCGTTGCGGGTCCCGGTCGGCTCGGCCAGGCGTTCGGCGCCGACCGATCGCTCGACGGCGCCAGCCTGCTGCGCGGCCCGCTGAGGGTCGTCGACGATGGCACTCCGCCGCCCGGACGGCCGGGCGTGTCGACGCGCATCGGCCTGGCCGCCGGTAAAGGCGACGGGCTGCTCTACCGGTTCTACGTAAAGGGCGACCCGCACGTCAGCCGCCCCCCGCGCTGATCGTGGCCGCCCGACCGCCGTTTTTCCACCCAACAGTTGGCAAGAAATGTGACCCCAGCGCGTCGGTTTCGAGCACAACTGTTGGCAAGAATTCCGGTGGTGGGGCGACTACGGGAAGCGGCGGGCGATCCAGTCGGCCACGATCGTCATCGCTTCCGGGCGGTGGCCTTCGAGATAGTGGGGTGCGCCCTTCATCTCGACGTAGGTCACATCGTCGGACCCCGCCGCGTCGGCGATCTCGCGCGCTTGGCGAATGCGGATCTCGGTGTCAGCGGTGGCATGCACGACCAGCACCGGCACGTGCACCTGGGGCATCGTCGTCGCCAGGCGGGCTCGCGACGACCGCGCCGACCAGGTCGATAACCACCCGCGAGACGTCATCGTGCGCGCCAGCCCGCCCCAGCCGTAGTTGGCATCGAACGGGTCCGGAAACGCGAACAGCGAACCGAGCGGCCGGTCGTCGGGGTCGATGCTCAAGTCGAGATACGCAGGGTTGGCGAGCGTGCGGTAGATCGTGAAGTACTCGAGGTGTACGGCACGCTTGCGCAGTCGACGCCATTCGTCGCTTCCGCGCTCGACGTCTCGCAATCCTGCACGGGCCGCGCGGGACACATCGAGCTGGTCAAGAGCCCGGGCGTCGATGCGCGCGACGCGTGCGAGCTGGGCCGCGCGGTATCGAACCAGCCAGTCAGGGTCATATGAGCACGGCTCCGGCCAGGGGCGCCAGCCGTTCGCGGGGTCGTACATGTCGAGGTCGGGTACGACCGACGACGGATCGTGCTCGTCGGCCACCGCGGGATCGATCGATTGCAGCATGAACTCGCCCTCGCCGGGGTGCGCGGCGACGCCGACCCACGCGTCGCCGCAGCCGAGCTCGGCATGCGCGAGGGCCGTCAGCGAGCCGCCGCCGCTGTTCCCGAACAGCACGGCGGCGTCGGCGCCGCGCCCGCGTACCCAGTCGACGGCCGCCGCGACGTCGCGAGCGCACAGCTCGTGCAGGCAGTCGGTGTCGTTGTTGAGGTAACGCGTCGCGAACCCGAAGACCGCGTAGCCCGCGGCCGCGAGCAGCGGGCACGCGTAGTGCACCGAGAAGTCGGCACGTGGATGCGTGAGCACGACCGCCGTGTGCCACGCCCTACGGGCGGGAGGCGTCCACCACAGGCCGCGCACGAGCGCGCCGTCGTCGGTGACGATGCGCACCGGTTCGCGTGGGATGTCGACACCGGGGTCGTCGACGGCGAGGGGCCAGAAGCCGAGTCCGACGGGACGCGCATCACCTCGGAAGGGATCGCTCATGAGCGGATAGGTTGGCCCACCGTGCCGCGTTTGACGAGTCGAAGTCGCAGTGTGCGCGGCAAGGTCGTGCTCGTCACGGGCGCGGCGAGTGGCATGGGTCGCGCGATCGCTCACCTCTTCGCCGACGAGGGCGGCCGGGTCGCGGTCACCGACCGCGACCCTGAAGGTGTCGGCGCGGTCGTCGACGAGATCGCTTCCGCCGGTGGCGATGCCGCGGGATGGGTGCTCGACGTCGCCGACGCCGACGCGATCGTGCGCGTCGTCGACGAGGTGGTCGCGCGGCTGGGGCATGTCGACATCCTCGTCAACGACGCGGGCGTCAGCATTCCCGTGGAGATCACGGCCGACGACTTCGAGCATGCGTGGGCTTCGACCCTGACGATCAACCTCACGGCGCAGGCCCGATTGATCCGGGCGTGCCTCCCTCATCTCGCTCGCGAAGGGGCAGGACGGGTGGTGAACATCGCGTCGACCGAAGGGCTCGGCGCGACGCCCTTCATCAGTCCTTACACAGTGAGCAAGCACGGCGTGGTCGGCCTGACGCGATCGATGGCGTGCGAGCTCGGCCCGATGGGGATCACGGTCAACTGCGTCTGCCCCGGCCCGATCCGCACGGGGATGACCGCGCCGATTCCCGACGACGCGAAGGAGCGCTTCGCGCGCCGGCGCGTCCCACTCCGCCGCTACGGCGACCCGGAGGAGGTCGCGCACATGGTGCTCAGCCTCTCGCTGCCTGCGGCCTCGTTCGTCAACGGCGCGGTCCTCACGGTCGACGGCGGATTGACCGCGAAGTTCGGATAGAGACCGGAGCGGCAGCGAAGCCGACCGGAGCGGCAGCGAAGCCGACCGGAGCGGCAGCGAAGCCGACCGGAGGGGAGGCGTAGCGCGAGCGACCCATCATTGTGTGCGTTTGTTACCGTCCCCGGTCGTGGACGTCGATCGTCAGCTGCGCCTCCTGACCGCGAACGCCGTCGACGTCATCTCCGAAGCCGAGCTGCGAGCCAAGCTCGAGCGCGGCACGCCGTTGCGCGTGAAGCTGGGCATCGACCCGACGGCCTCCGAGGTCCATCTCGGCTTCGCCGTCGTGCTGCGCCGCCTGCGGACGTTCCAGGACTGCGGCCACAAGGCTGTGCTCATCATCGGTGACTTCACCGCGCGGCTGGGTGACCCGTCGGGGAAGTCGGCGACGCGGC
>JALYLU010000045.1:12500-14121 GCA_030774075.1 Actinomycetota bacterium
ATCCGTCGGGCACAACTCCGAGATGCGATGCCGAGCCGTTTTAGGCGAAGTGAGTGATCCTACGCTGTCGAGAAAAACCTCTAGCGAGTTGGCACGGTGCCCGTACCCCAAACCGACGCAGGTGGGCAAGTAGAGAATACTAAGGCGATCGGGAGAACTCTGGTTAAGGAACTCGGCAAACTGCCCCCGTAACTTCGGAAGAAGGGGGGCCTCAGTAGGGTGAAGGACTTCGCGTCCGGAGCTCGAGGAGGCCGCAGAGACCAGGGCCAAGCGACTGTTTACTAAAAACACAGGTGCGTGCGAAGTCGTAAGACGATGTATACGCACTGACGCCTGCCCGGTGCCGGAAGGTTACGGGGATGGGTTAGCTCCTTCGGGGGCGAAGCTCTGAACCTAAGCCCCGGTAAACGGCGGCCGTAACTATAACGGTCCTAAGGTAGCGAAATTCCTTGTCGGGTAGAACAAACTGCCCTGCACGGGGGTGACCCCGTGTGCACACCCGCTCATAACGGCGAAACCCTCCCCGGCCGCAGGTGGCCGGCGGGCAATGCCGTGGGAAGTCCTCTGCCGCGTTCGCGGTATGACCCCGTAACGACTGATCCCTTCGGGGTGAGGCTCCGGACACTGTCACACCGGTTCGTACGATCCGGTGGTGGCAAATCTACGGACGGAGCAATACGCGGGCTCTCGGCAAGGGTTGACGGATCTTCCGTCGTACATCTCCGGATACGTTGACGGAGAGGGATGTTTCACGGTCTCGATCTCACCCCGCCCAACGCTACGCGTCCGGTGGGAAGTCAGGCCGAGCTTGTCGGTCAGCCAAAATGGCGACCGCGATGAAGTCCTGCTGGACCTCCAGCGGCACTTCGGATGCGGCACGTTGCGGCCCGATCGGAGCGACAAGACGGTGAAGTGGGAGGTGCGAAGCCTGCCGCTTCTCGTCGACCGAATAGTCCCGCACTTCCATGCGTATCCACTCCGCTCGGGGAAGAGCGACGACTTCGAGCTCTTCGCCTCAGTCTGTGAGGCGATGACTCTTCGTCGTCATCTCGAACCCGAGGGCCTCAGTGAGATCGTGCGATGGGCCGGTGCAATGAACCCAAGCGGTAAGCGCGGTATGCACCGGAGTCGATTCTGAAGTCCCTGCACGAGATGAAGGCATAGTCTGTCCCCCTAGTAATAGGGGAAATCGACGAAGTTCCGACCTGCACGAATGGCGTAACGACTTGGCTACTGTCTCAACCAGAGACCCGGCGAAATTGCACGACGAGTAAAGATGCTCGTTTCCCGCGGAAGGACGGAAAGACCCCGTGGACCTTTACTGCAACTTGGTATTGGGTTTCGATATGCGTTGTGTAGGATAGGTGGGAGACTTGGAAGCTGGGGCGCCAGCCTCGGTGGAGTCAACCTTGAAATACCACCCTGCGTATATTGGGGCTCTAACCCGGGCCCGTGATCCGGGTCGGGGACAGTGACAGGTGGGCAGTTTGACTGGGGCGGTCGCCTCCCAAAGAGTAACGGAGGCGCCCAAAGGTTCCCTCAGCCTGGTTGGCCATCAGGCGTCGAGTGCAAAGACACAAGGGAGCTTGACTGCGAGACCAACAAGTCGAGCAGGTGCGAA
>JALYLU010000046.1:0-11654 GCA_030774075.1 Actinomycetota bacterium
GTTCGAGCCCGTCGCTTCGCAGAGATTGCCTTTCGTGTTCGCGAAGACGGCTTCGCCCGCACCCTTCTCGCGCGCGTACGCGAGCGCGCGAACGTTGGCTGCATAGGAGATCGTCTTCAGACCGACGAGCGCGCCGCGCTCGTTGCGGGTCCAGGGCGCGATCACGACGTCGACGCTCGGCGCCGCGGGTTCGATAGGAAACGCGAGGATAAAGGCACTCGGCGGCCCGTGGCCTCGTCCGGAGCCAGGCGGCGCGACTCCTCCGGTCACGGTGATGCGCAGGCGGGCCTCGGTCAGCTCATTGGCGTGCAACACCGCGTCAGCCGCGCCGCGCAGCTCGGAGACGTCAGGCAGCTCGAGCCCCAGTCCCTCGGCGGATGTGCGGAGCCGGGCGAGATGGCGTGTCCACGCGAACGGCACACCGCGGTATACCCGGAGCGTTTCGAACACGCCGTCGCCAACGACCAATCCGTGGTCGAGCACCGACACCTTCGCGTCGGTCAGCGCCGTGAGACGGCCGTCGATCCACGCGGTCACGCGGCTACGACCCACCGCGTCGGGTTGATACACCGACCGGGCCTCCGGATCTGCGCCTGGCGGTCATCGCACGTCGATCGTTTGATCGGCGCGTCCGCCGGCCGCCTGCAACAACCGCGCGGCTTTGAGCTCGGTCTCCGCCCACTCGTCGTGCGCGCAGGAGTCGGCCACGATCCCACCGCCGACGCCGAGATGAGTTCGCCCGCCCGCGATCGTGAACGTGCGGATCGCGACGGCCAGCTCGACTCGGGAGTGTGCGGCCGCGTCGATCCATCCGAACGCGCCGCAATACACGCCCCGGCGTAACGGTTCCAGGTCTTCGATCGCCTGCAGCACGCGCGGCTTCGGCGCGCCGGTCACCGACGCCGGGGGAAAGGCCGCGCGCACGAGCTCGTCCAGGCCGACGTCGGGCCGGAGGCGGCCGCGTACGGTACTCACCAGGTGCGCGAGCCCGGGGTGTGCTTCGATCGCGAACAGCGCTGGAACATCGATCGAACCGAACTCGCAGACGCGTCCGAGATCATTACGTGCGAGGTCGACGATCATCAGGTTCTCGGCCCGGTCCTTCCCGCTGGCGCGCAACGTCGCGGCGTTGGCGGCCGTGCCCTTGATCGGACGCGTCTCGACTTCGCGGCCCTCGACCCGCAGGAACAACTCCGGCGAGGCCGACACGACGGCGACTCCGGGGAGTGCCTCACCGAAAGCGCACACGGCGGCGTGCGGCGCCGGATTGAGGCGAGTGAGCGCGGTGAAGAGCGCGAACGGGTCGGGCGCGGCGTCGAACGTCAGCCGGCGGGTGAGGTTCACCTGGTAGCACTCACCCGCCGCGAGGAGCTCGTGTATCCGAGCTACGAGCATCGCGTGCTCGCCCGGGCTGAGACTCGACGTACCCGGGCCCAGGTCGATCGAAGACACCTCGGCCGGTGGCAACTCGTCCGCGACGCGCACGTCGTCGAACCGGACGAAGGCGAGGTCGGGGAGACCGAGGTCGTCGTCGATGCGAGGTTCGATGTGCTCGATGGCGCGCCCGGCGTCATAAGCGATGAACCCCACCCAGAAGCCGTCCGCCGCAATCTCTTCGAGCGCCGAGAAGGTTTCGGAACCGCGGGCGGTGATCACGCGAGCCGGCTGCTCTCCGATGATCCATCGGTCGCCGTCACGCACGACCGCATAGCCCCGTCGCGCATCCACGGGACGAACGGTACCGCTGCGACTACCGTCGTGACCGTGGAGTTCGACCCGAGCCCCGAGCAGGAGCAGTTCCGTGGCGTCGTGCGCGATTTTGCCGACGGCGAGATCGCTCCGTTCGCCGCTTCCTGGGACCGCGACCAGTCGTTTCCGGTCGACACGGTTCGCGCGATGGGCAAGCTCGGGCTGTTCGGGCTCCCGTTCCCGGAGGAGTACGGCGGCGGCGGTGCCGACTATCTCACGTACTGCATCGCGATCGAGGAGATCGCGCGGGTCGACGCGTCGATGGCGATCACACTCGAGGCCGGCGTCAGCCTCGGCGCCGCGCCGTTCCTCTACAGCGGCACCGAAGACCAGAAGCAGGAGTATCTCGTCCCCATGATCGCGGGCGAGGTGCTCGGCGCGTTCGGGCTCACCGAGGCCGAGGCCGGTTCCGACGCGGGCGCGACGCGAACCCGCGCGACGCTCGACAACGCGACCAACGAGTGGGTCATCGACGGCCAGAAGACGTTCATCACCAATTCGGGAACCGAGATCACGAAGTGCGTCACGATCACGGCGCGGACCGCGCCGAGCGAGATCTCGAACGTCGTCGTCGACTCGGGGACGCCGGGCTTCGTCGTGCAGCCGCCGTACCGCAAGATGGGCTGGCACGCGTCCGACACGCACGAGCTCGTGTTCGACGGCTGTCGCGTCCCCGAGGATCACCTGCTCGGGGCGCGCGGTGAGGGCTTCAAGACGTTCCTGCGCATCCTCGACGACGGTCGAATCGCGATCGCCGCGCTCGCGCTCGGGATGGCGCGAGCCTGCCTCGACGCGTCGGTCGCGTACGCGAATCAGCGACGCGCGTTCGGCGGACCGATCGGCCGCTACCAGTCGATCGCGTTCAAATGCGCCGACATGGCCGTGGCGGTCGAGAACGCGCGTAATCTCGTATACAAAGCGGCGTGGTTGCGCGAGCGGGGCCGGCCGATCCGAGAGGCGGCGGCGATGGCGAAGCTGTACGCGAGCGAGATCGCAGTCAGCGCGACGCGCGACGCGGTGCAGATCCACGGCGGCTATGGCTATATCGACGAAACGCCGGTGAGCCGCTTCTACCGCGACGCCAAGATCCTCGAGATCGGTGAGGGAACGAGCGAGATCCAGCGGCTCGTCGTCGCGCGGGGCTTGGGATTGCCTGTGGAGTGAGCGCCACGTGAAGGGCGCGTGAAGACGGCAAGTGCGCGTCCGATGCACGTGCTTCGCGTCAGTACAATCCTGCGTCGCGTGCCCCTCCCTGCCACCGCGCTCGCCTTCCTTCGTCGCTTCGCGATCGCGTTGCTCGCGGTCGTCGTCCTGGCGACGGTCGGCTTCGTCTCCGCCCAGGCGTACGGGAAGCGGGAATTCGCCAAGAGCCGTGTCATTCATATCGACGAAGGCATCCTCGCGACCGTGAAACCGGGCGAGCCCGCGAACTACCTGCTGATTGGCTCCGACCAGCGTCCGCCCGATGAGACTCCGCAAGAAGCTCAGGCGTACGGCAGCAACAAGGTCGTCGGAGGCCAACACTCGGACGTGATGATGGTGCTGCACGTGGATCCCGTCGCCCGCACGGGCATGTTGGTGTCGTTCCCGCGTGATCTGATGGTGCAGATTCCGGGCCACGGACGCGATCTTTTGAATGCGGCCTTCGCGTTTGGCGGGGCGGGCCTGGTGATCCAGACGCTGCAGCAGGACTTCGCGCCGCTCAAGATCAACCATTACCTCGAGGTCGACTTCCGCGGCTTCAAGAAGATCGTCAACACGATCGGCCACATCCACATCTGGTTCTCCACGCCGGCGCACGATCCGTTCACCGGGCTCGACGTGAACAAGGCGGGTTGCGCGAACCTGGACGGCGACCAAGCGCTTGCCTATGCACGCTCTCGGCACTACTACGTGCCCAAAGACCTCCAGAACCCCGCACCCTGGGTCTGGGACTACGCGAAGCAGTCGGGCGGCGACGGCTGGGTCGCCACCGGAAGCGACATCGATCGCATCCCGCGGCAGCAGTACTTCCTACGCACGGTGAGCCAAGCCGCGATCGACAAGTCGGGGAACGACCCGCTTCAGGTCGTGCCGTTGCTCAACGCAGTCTTCGGGAGCCTCGGGCACGACCAAACCCTCAAACAAAGCGAGTTGTACTCGCTCGCGCTGACGTTCCGCGGTCTCAATCCTGCCAAGGTCCAGATGTCGACCCTGCCCACGCTGCCCGACCCGACCGATCGCAACCGCGTCCTCGCAAAGTTTCCCGACGCGGTGGGAGTCATCGACCTGCTCTCGAAGTTCACCGCGCCGCCGAAGAAGCCGATCGTGAAGCCGCTCGAGGCCGACAAGGTGAAAGTGCGGGTCGTCAACGGCTCGGGCTTGAAGGGCGCAGGCAGCCAGGCGCTCGACGCGTTCATTGCCGCGGGGTTCCGGTCGGCCGGCCCGGCGCAAGACGCCGATCGCAGCGACTATCAGACCTCGGTGCGTTACGCGCCCGGCAAGTTCCGCGAGGGCTACACGGTGGCAGTGGCCGTGGGAAGCCTGAACCTTGTCGAGGCCGCGTCCGCGAAGTTCACGCTCGGCGGCGACGTGCTCCTGATCGTCGGCCACGACTACGCGTCGCTCAAGCAACGCTTCGACCTCGTCCCCCGCGCGGCCGGCACGCTCCCGTCGGTCGCGACGACTTCGACGACCGCCGGACCGACCCTGTCCACCGCGCCCTCCACGAGCATCACAACGACGACGAGCGTCCCTCGTCGTACCGTCGACACGCGTTTCGTGCCGGTCGATCCGAAGACGGGCGCCGCGCTGGTCGGCTGTCCGACGAAGTGAGGCCATGAGCGCGCTGTCGCCGCAGGCGTTCCTGCACCGTTTGATCACGGCGTTCGTCGTCGCCGTCGTGCTGACGGCGGCCCTCATCGTAGGCGCCTACGCGGAGGCGGCGCGCAGGGTTTCGAAAGTCGCGCGAGTGGCCATCGACACATCAGTGCTCCAAGCGGGCGGTAACTATCTGCTCATCGGTTCGGATTCGCGCGCGTTCGTGAACGGCCCGCAGGACGCGCAACATTTCGGCAGTGCGCAACAACAGACGGGGCAACGATCCGACACAATCATGGTCGCCCACGTCGATGATCGGACCGGAACCGCGGTGCTCGTCTCGTTCCCTCGCGACCTGTGGGTCGCCATTCCCGGGATCGGGCACGCGAAGATCAACGCCGCCTTCAATGCCGGACCGCAGCGGGTGATCGAGACGATCGAGAACGACTTCGACATCCCGATCAGTCACTACCTAGAGGTCGATTTCGCGGGCTTCCGCAAGATGGTGAACGCGATCGGGACGATCCCCATCTACTTCCCGGCACCAGCCCGCGACACGAAGAGCGGGCTCTCCGTCGACCGGGCCGGTTGCCAGCATCTCGACGGCGACCAGGCGCTCGCGTACGTGCGGTCTCGCTACTACGAGTCGCTCGTGAACGGGCGGTGGAAGTCGGACCCCACTTCGGACCTCGGTCGGATCCGGCGCCAGCAGTACTTCCTGCGCACGCTTGCCCAGCAAACGCTGCACGCCGCGGCCGCGTCTCCTTGGAACGCGAGCGCCCTGCTCGATTCGATGCTCACGTCCCTCCAGCGCGATCCGTCGCTCGGGTTGTCGTCGTTGCGGGCGCTCGCGTACGCCTTCCACCGCGCCGGTGGCGTCGAGACTCAGACGCTGCCCGTGAATCGGCAGTTCATCAACGGACAGGACGCGCTCGTGATCGACACTGCCAAGGCGGCGCCGCTCCTCACCCGCCTGCGCGGCATCGGCAACCCGGCGGGCGCGCAGAGCACGACGGCATCGGTCGACCCGGGCAGCGTTCACGTCTCGGTCGAGAACGGAAGCGGCCGCACGGGATTGGGTGCACGGGCGGACGACGCGCTCGGCGCCCTCGGCTTCTCGGTGGTGGGGACGGCGACGAACGCCGATCGCAGCGACTACGCGGTGACCGAGGTTCGCTACGCCGCGGGCGCCGCGACCAAAGCGCGATTCCTGCTCTCGGAACTCGGAGGCGCGGGCAAAGTCCTCGCGCTCAATCGAGGGGCACCGTCCGGAGCGGACATCGTGCTGGTACTCGGACGCGACTACAAAGGGCTCACCCGCGTCGCGCCGAGCACGGCAACGAGCCCGGCGTCGACCACGGCGTCGAGCCGCGCACGATCATCGGGCGGCTCGGCGGCCTCCGGCACGTCCTCCGCCTCAGCGCCCGAGGTGGGTTGTTGAGCTGCTGAGAACGCGCTTCGGCCCCTAGACTCGCTCCTCATGTCAGGTCTCGGACGCGGCGTGCCGTGAGAGTCGCGGTCATCGGGGCCGGGTACGTCGGACTCACAACTGCCGCGTGCTTCGCGCACCTCGGTCACGACGTCCACTGTGCGGACGTCGACGCCGAGCGGGTCGCGCGCCTGAAAAAGGGCGAAGTTCCGATCCTCGAGCTCGGTCTGCCCGAGCTGATCAAGGAAGGCCTCGCGGCGCGCCGGCTCGAATTCGTGGTCGGAGCCGCAACCGCAGCCCAGAGCGCCCAGATCGTGTTCCTCTGCGTGCAGACGCCCCAGGGAACCGACGGTTCCGCCGATCTCTCGTTCGTCGAGAGCGTCGCCCGGGAGATCGCGCCGGTCCTCGCGCCGAACACCGTGGTCGTCAACAAGTCGACCGTCCCGGTCGGCTCCACGCGCTTCGTGCAGCGCGTGCTGTCGGAGGCAGGTGCGCGCGCCGAGGGCGTTACCGTGGCGTCGAATCCCGAATTCCTGCGCGAGGGTCAGGCCGTCCGCGATTTCCTGAACCCGGACCGCGTGGTCATCGGGTGCGAGGACCACGAGTCCGCCGTGCGGGTGAGCGAGCTGTACAAGCGCATCGACGCGCCGGTGCTCGTCACGGATCCCGCGTCCGCGGAGATGATCAAGTACGCGTCGAACGCCTTCCTCGCAACGAAGGTCTCGTTCATCAACGCGATTGCGAACCTGTGTGAGGCGGTCGACGCCGACGCGCGCGAGGTCGCGATCGGGATGGGCTACGACACGCGCATCGGGTTCCAGTTCCTCCACCCGGGCCCGGGCTATGGCGGGTCTTGCTTCCCGAAGGACGTCGCCGCGCTCCTGCACATCTCGAGTGCCGCGGGGTACGACTTCGAGCTGCTCGCCGGCGTCGTCGATGTCAACGCGGCTCAGCAGGAACGGATGATCGACAAGGTGCGCGGAGCGGTCGGCGGGAGTCTCTCCGACGTGAACGTGGGACTCTGGGGCCTGACGTTCAAGGCCGACACCGACGATCTCCGGGATTCGCCGGCGATCTTCATTGCCCGGCGCCTCATCGAGGAGAGGGCGATCGTCCGCGCGTACGACCAGGGTGCGGGTGACCGGCCGCGACAGCTGGTCCCCGGCATCGAGCTATGCGCCGATGCCTACGACGCCGCGACGAACGCCGACGTGGTCGTCCTCTTGACCGAGTGGGACGAGTTCCGGTGGCTCGACTTCGACCGGGTGCGCGACTCGATGCACGGACGCGCGATCGTCGACGCCCGCAACCTCCTCGATCCGGCCGCGATGCGCCGCCGTGGCTTCGCATACCAGGGTGTCGGGCGACGGTAGATGGCGCGCATCGTCGTCACGGGCGGATCCGGTTTCATCGGATCGCATCTCTGCGACGTGTTTCTCGCGCGCGGCGACGAGGTCGTCGCGGTCGACAATCTGTCGACCGGCCGGCTCCAGAACGTCACGCATCTCGCCGAGCATCCGGGCTTCACGTTCGTCCGCGCCGATGTCTGCGAAGACATTCCCGTCGAGGGTCACGTCGACGGCGTGCTGCACTTCGCGAGCCCCGCGAGCCCGCCCGAGTATCTCTCGGTTCCGCTCGAAACCCTCGACGTGAGCTCGCTCGGAACCCGCCGCGCCCTCGACCTCGCGCTGGCCAACGACGCGCGGTTCCTGCTCGCGTCGACGAGTGAGGTCTACGGTGATCCCGACGTGCATCCGCAATCCGAGTCGTACAACGGCAACGTCGACCCGGGCGCGCCGCGCGCGGTGTACGACGAGGCGAAGCGATTCGCGGAGACGCTGACCGCCACGTACCGGCGCCTGTACGAGCTGCCGACGGCGATCGTGCGCATCTTCAATACCTACGGTCCGCGCCTGCGCCCGGCCGACGGGCGCGTCGTGTCGAACTTCATGATGCAGGCGATCGACGGAAAGCCGTTGACCATGTACGGCACCGGGATCCAGACCCGATCGTTCTGCTACGTTGCCGACGAAGTACGCGGGATCGTCGCGCTGTTCGACTCCGACGTCTGCGATCCCGTGAACGTCGGCAACCCCAACGAGCTCACGATGCTCGAGCTGGTCGACGTCGTACGCGAGGTCACCGGCTCGAGCTCCGAGGTCGTCTTCGAGCCCTTGCCGGTCGGCGACCCGACCCGCCGCCGACCCGACATCAGCCGGGCGCGCCGGCTCCTCGGCTGGGAGCCGACGGTAACGTTGCGGGACGGTCTCGCGCGCATGCGCGACTGGTATCTGGAGGAGCGAGACCATGGTCGCGCGTGACGACTCCCCGCCTGCGAAGCTACGCAAGCTGTCGGTCGTCGTGCCGGTGTTCAATGAACGGAACACGCTCGTCGAGATCCTGAGGCGTATGCGCGCGGTCGAGCTCCCCGACGGCATCGAGCGCGAGATCATCGTCGTCGACGACGGGAGCAACGACGGAACCCGCGACGTGCTCAACCAGCTCGGCGACAGCACCGTACGAGTCGTGATGCACGAGGCGAACCTCGGCAAGGGCGCGGCGGTGCGTACCGGCTTCGCGCACGCGACCGGCGACTACGTGTTGGTGCAGGACGCCGACCTCGAGTACGACCCGGAGGACTGGCCGAAGCTGCTCAATCCGGTGCTCCGGGGCAGGGCGCGCGTCGTGTACGGATCGCGTTTCACCGGGGAGCGGCGGAACATGCTTCTGCTGCACTGGATGGGAAACCGGTTCCTCTCGATGACGACGAACGTGCTGTACAACACGACGCTCTCCGACATGGAGACGTGCTACAAGCTTCTCGACCGCCGCCTCATCGACGAGCTCGCGCTGTCCTCCGACCGCTTCGACATCGAACCCGAGATCACCGCCAAGATCCTGAAGCGCGGTATCCGGATCTACGAGGTGCCGATCTCATACTCCGGGCGTGAGTTCGACGAGGGCAAGAAGATCACGTGGCGCGATGGATTTTCCGCATTGTGGACGCTCGTCAAGTACCGCTTCCGGGACTGACGGTCGCGTGACCCGCGCCTGGGCTGCCGTCGTCGTCAACTACCGAGCGGGGGCGCTGCTCACCGATTGCGTTCGGTCCCTGCTCGCCGACTCGAGCGCGGGTGAGGTCGAGCTCGTCGTCGTCGACAACGGATCGGATGACGGTTCGGTCGAGGCCCTGCAGGATGCGGTTCCGAGCGCGCAGGTGATCAGGTCACCCGGGAACGTCGGCTACGCGCGCGCCGCGAACCTGGGAATCGCCGCGACCCGTGCGCCGATCGTCGCAGTCCTCAATCCTGATTTGACCATGGAACCCGGTACGGCGAAGGCCATGCTGGCCCGGTTCGACGAGGAGCCGGCGCTGGGCGCGTGCGGTCCGCGGATCCGCAACGTCGACGGCTCCGACTACCCCTCGGCCCGGCGTTCGCCGACGGTTGCGCTCGCCGTCGCGCACGGACTGCTGGGCCTGTGGTGGCCGACCAATCCGTTCACCGCTCGTTACCGGGAGCTGGACGCCGACCCTTCGCAACCCCGCTCGGTCGACTGGGTGTCGGGTGCGGCCGTCTGGCTGCGGCGCGGTGCGCTCGACGCGGTCGGAGGTTGGGACGAGCGCTACTTCATGTACATGGAGGACCTCGATCTCTGCTGGCGCCTACGGCGTTCGGGCTTCGACGTCGCGTACGAGCCGGCGGGCGCGGTCACGCATGTCCAGGGCGCGAGCACGTCGCGAAGTCCGTACCGGATGCTCGTCCAGCACCATCGGTCCGCGTGGCGATTTGCTCGGCGCCGCCTCTCCGGCGTGGGAGTGGTATTGCTGCCGTTCGCGGCGCTGTATCTCGCGACGCGTTGCGTGCTGGCGATGGCCGAGCACGCCTGGCACGCGTCCGGGCGGGGTCCCGCCCGCGGCTAGCCTTTCCGGCGTGACGAACGCCTCTCGAGCGAAGCGTAAGCGCGCCGCAGTCCGGTCCGCGAAGCGCTCCCGCCAGAACAGCTGGTGGTATGGCGTCACGGCGATCGTGGTCATCGCCGGCATTGCGGGCATCGTCTACACCCAGGCGACCAAGCCTGCGCCCGTCGGCCCGTTCCTCGCCGATCCGAGCAACCCGACGAAGAAGGACACCCACTGGCACGCGGCCCTCGGCGTCTACGACTGCGATCACTGGATGGGCGACTCCAGCGGCAGCGGTGTCTGGAACTGGCCGGCCACGAACACGGCCGGCAGTCCCTCGCGGGCAAGGAACCCGAACGTGTACGCGGGACTCCATAGTCACGACGACGGCGTGATCCACATGGAGCCGGCCGTGTCGGAAGATGCGGGCAAGAACACCACCACCGGTCGCTACTTCGACTACGGGGGTTGGAAGCTGTCGTCGACGGGATTCACCTTCCTCGGCACGACGGTGAAGAACGGCGACAAATGCGGGACCGCGCCCGGCACCCTGCAATGGGAGACCACTAAGTGGGACGGCACCAGCGGCAAGCAGAAGTACACCGTGCAATCCGGCAACCCCGCGTCGTACAAGCTGTCCCAAGATGACATCGTCGTGATCGCGTTCCTGCCCGCCGGCAAGTCGATCGCGAGTATCGGAGATCCGCCGTCTGTGCCGAACCTCGCGAAGGCGTTGAGCAAGGCCGAGACCGCGGGAGCGTCGTCCGCGACGACGACACCAGCGGTCACGGTCCCGACCACGGCGGCGGCGACCGGGAGCACGAAGCCGGCCGCGGTAACGCCAACGACGGCAACGACGGCGACGTCGAAGCCGTGAAGGCGGTCGTCCTTGTCGGGGGCGAGGGAACCCGGCTGCGACCGCTGACGTTCACGACCCCGAAGCCGTTGCTGTCGATCGCGAATCAGCCGCACCTCGAACGGCAGCTCGCCTGGCTGGCGTCGCACGGCGTCGACGAAGTCGTCTTGTCGATGGGCTACCTGCCCGACGCGTTCCACCGGCACTTCGCTTCCGACGATTCGGGCCACGACGTGTTCGGCGACGTCGTCCTGCGCTACGTCGTCGAGAAGGAGCCGCTCGGAACCGCCGGCGCGATCCGGTTCGCGGCGGAAGGAATCGAAGAGCGGATCATCGTGTGCAATGGCGACGTGCTCACGAGTCTCGACCTCGACGCGATGGTGCGCTTTCACGATGAGCACGGCGCGGAGGCGACGATCTCGCTTACTCAGGTCGAGGATCCGAGCGCCTTCGGCGTGGTGCCCACGCAGGCGGATGGCAGCGTCATCGCGTTCGTCGAGAAGCCCGCGCCCGGCAAGGCACCGAGCAACTGGATCAACGCCGGGACGTACGTCCTCGAACCGGACTTCTTGCGACGGATCCCGCCGCGGCTCAACGTGTCCGTGGAGCGCGAGACCTTCCCGCGCATGCTGGCCCAGCCCGGACTGCTCCTCGGCTACAGGAGCGACGCGTACTGGCTCGACATCGGGACGCCCGAGAAGTACCTCGAGGCGCACGCCGACGCGCTCGCCGGCCGGCTCTCGAACCCACCCGCGCCGGGGGCGCGCGAAGTCGAGTCCGGTGTGTGGATGCAGGGCGACGCGACGATCGAGCCCGACGCGCGCGTCGAGGCGCCCGTCTTGATCGGCGCCGGTACCCGCATCGAGGCCGGTGCGCACGTGCGCGCATCGGTACTCGGGACGGCCGCGGTCGTCGAGGCG
>JALYLU010000046.1:11664-13996 GCA_030774075.1 Actinomycetota bacterium
GCGCGCGCCGAGCTCGACGGCGCGGTGGTGCACGCCGGCGCCCGCGTCTCGCATGGTGGTCGCGTACGCGACTCGGTCGTCGGCGCCTACGCGGTCCTCAAGCCGGACGTCTCCCTCGCGGCCGAGACGATCGTCGGCGAGGGAGTGACCATCCCGTCCGGGACGCGGATCTCGGGCGGGCGCGTGCCGGCCGAGCGCGAGTAGGAGCGCCCGCGGTGCAGGCGTTGGTCACGGGCGGCGCGGGATTCATCGGCTCGACCCTCGTCGACCGCCTCCTCGCCGAGGACTGGCGCGTCGACGTGATCGACGATCTGTCGAGTGGTTCGCTCGCCAACCTCGCGATGGCCCGGACGCTGCCCGATCGTCGATTCTCGTTCCACCGGCTCGACCTCGCGTCGCCGGCCGTCGTCGATCTGATCACGCACCGCCGCCCCGACGTGATCTTCCACCTCGCCGCGCAGATGGACGTGCGAGTCTCGGTGGCGCGGCCGGTATTCGACGCGACGGTCAACGTGATCGGTTCGCTCAACGTGTTCGAGGGTGCGATCGCAGCCGGAGTGAAGAAGGTGGTGTTCGCGGGATCCGGCGGCACGCTCTACGGCACCCCGGAAAAGTTCCCCACGAAGGAGAGCGCCGCGCAGCGTCCGGAGTCGCCGTACGGGGTCGCGAAGAAGGCCGTCGGCGAGTACCTCTACTACTACCGAAACCAGCGCGGGCTCGAGTACACCGTGCTCGCGCTGGCGAACGTGTACGGACCGCGCCAGAACCCGCACGGTGAGGCAGGCGTCGTCGCGATCTTCTCGTCCAAGCTGCTCGACCGCGAGCGACCTTCGATCTTCGGTGACGGATCCCAGACCCGCGACTTCGTCTACGTCGACGACGTCGTCGACGCGTTCATGCGCGCGGTCGAGAAGGGTGGCGGGCTGACGTTGAACATCGGCACGGGCATCGAGACGAGCGTGCAGCAGCTCTACGACATGATGGCGAAGCTCACGGGTTTTCGCGAGGCCGCCCACCACCACGCGGCGCGCACCGGCGAGCTGCAACGCAGCGCGGTCGACGCGGGCCGCGCCGGGATCCACCTGGGTTGGAAGCCGTTCACGGTGTTCGAGGACGGCTTGGCGCGCACGCTCGAGCACTTCAAGGGTCAGCGCGTCGGCGTCCGTTGACGCCGGCGTTTCACTGGGCGAAGCGGCGGATCTCGTCGAGCGGTACGGGCGGCCGGGTCCGGCCGACGTAGGCGGGATCAGGGAGCCCGACGAGCACGAGCGCGTGCGGCAACCACTCGACCGGCAGCGAGAGCGCGTCGCGCGCCTCCTCGGGACAGGAGATGGGCGCCGCGACCCAGCATGACGCGAGACCCCGATCGGTCGCGGTGAGCATCAGGTTCTCCACCGCGGCCCCCAGGGAGAGCAGGGCCATGCCCCATTCCGCGCGCTGGCGGCGCTCGTCGGGATAACGGTCGAGACCGTTCCACGTGAGGCAGCCGACGACGAACGCGGGCGCCCGCACGAGCTTCTCGTGCGAAGCGTCCACCAGCTCCTCGATGCGCTCGGTCGCGACCCCGTCGGTGAGGAGGTCGCGTCGCCAGCGCACGCCCATGCCCTGCGCGAGCGCGCGCTTGGCGTCGTCGGTGTCGACGACGACGAATCGCCAGGGACGCGAATGATGGGGCGCGGGCGCGAGGCACGCGGCCTCCACGATCGCGTCGAGATCGGCGCGCGGGACGGGATCGGGCCGGAACGCCCGGATCGACCGGCGAGCCTCGACGAAGGCGGGGACCGCGCTCAGCGGAAGAGGTCCTCGTTCGTCGGGCGGATCAGCTCCCGAACCGAGCCTTCCCGAAGCCAGGCCGGATCGACGCCGCGGACGATCGCGGCCGGGACGTTCGTCGCCTTGCCCATGACCAGCTCCGCGGCGGACGCGATTTCGTCGGCGACGGCCACTTCTGTCGCCTGCAACACTCGGCCGAGCGCGTCCGTGGTCGCGCGCAGGTCGACCACGGCCGCGACGCCACTCACGCCGATTGCGACGTCGGTGAGGCCGCGCCGCCACGGCCGGCCGAAGGTGTCCGACACGATCACGGCCACCTCGACGTCCGCGCGGGCGCGCAGTGCGTCGCGCACGTACTTGGCGGAGCGGTCGGCGTCGATGGGGAGGAGCGCCGCCCAGCCGTGCGCGACGTTCGACAGGTCGATCCCCGCATTCGCGCACACGAAGCCGTGTCGGGTCTCGCTGATGATGAGGTCCCCCCGCCGGCGGACGACGCGCACGGACTCCGACTCGACGAGCGCGCGCCGCGCGTCGAGATCGTCGGGGTCGAGGGGCACGA
>JALYLU010000047.1 GCA_030774075.1 Actinomycetota bacterium
GCGCGGCGCCATGTACTGCATCGCGCAACGGGCCGAGCACATCTGGGAAGGGGTGTCGTCGGCGACGACCCGCTCCCGGCCCATCATCAACACGCGCGACGAGCCTCACGCCGACGCGGAGCGGTTCCGGCGACTGCACGTGATCGTTGGCGACTCGAACATGAGCGAGTACGCGACGTTCCTCAAGGTCGGCGCGACCTCCATCATCCTGCGCATGCTCGAGGAGGACGCCGCACCGTGGCGCGACCTCACCTTGGAGAACCCGATCCGCGCCATCCGTGAGATCAGTCACGACATCACCTGCCGCCGGCGGGTACGGCTCGCGAACGGGCGCGAGCTCTCGGCGGTCGAGATCCAGACCGAGTACCTGAACCGCGCGCTGCGCTTCGCCAAGCGACGGGGTCTGCCGCCGATCGAGCAGCGCGCCCTCGAGATGTGGGAGCACGTGATGACCCACCTCGAAGACGATCCGCTCAAGCTGCGCACCGAGGTCGACTGGGTGATCAAGCATCACCTCATCGAGGCGTACCGAAAGCGCGGCGACCTGCCCCTGACCCATCCGCGTGTGTCGCTGCTCGACCTCGCATACCACGACGTCACCCGCTCCCGGTCGCTCTACTACCTCCTCGAGCGGCGCGGGCAGGTCGACCGCATGGTCGAGGACGACGAGATCACGGACGCGATGAACAACCCGCCCCAGACGACGCGCGCGCGGCTACGCGGCGCGTTCATCAAGCGGGCCAAGGAACGCAAGCGCGACTACACCGTCGACTGGGTTCACTTGAAGTTGAACGACCAGGCGCAGCGGACCGTTCTCTGCAAGGACCCGTTCAAGTCGCGCGACGAGCGGGTCGAGCGGTTGATCGCCTCCTTGTAACGAGGCCGTCCCGCGCTCGCTCGCTGCGTCCTGCCGCGTCGCCGCTTAGCCTCGGTTCGATGCCGTCGTTCCGAGTGGGAGTGGTCAGCGAGGTCCTAGGGGCACGCGCCGGGTTGCAGCGTGTGCTCGTAGATCTCGGGTCGGCGCCCGAGCGCGCCTACGTGCTGACGCAGCTGATCGGCGCGGTCGCGGTCGGGGACCGGGTGGTCGTGAACACGACCGCCGTCGAGCTCGGACTGGGCACCGGTGGCTGGCATGTCGTGCATTGGAACCTGGCGCGAGCGGCGTTGACCGACCCCGGCGCGAACGCGGATCGGCTCCCGGGTGCCGGGATGAAGCTTCGTTACACGAGCTTGCAGGTCGGTGTCGAGAACGCAGAGTTGGCCGAGATCGCCGACGTCGGCGGGATGCCGGTCGTGGCGGCGGGGTTGCACAGTCAGCTGGCGGCGGTCGCGGTCGCCTTCAAGCACGTTCGTCCAAGCGGCCGGCTCGTGTACGTCATGACCGACGGAGGCGCGTTACCGATCGCGATCTCGGATCTCGTGTGGCAACTACGCGAACGGGGCTTGATCGACGCGACCGTCACCTGCGGGCACGCGTTTGGAGGTGACTTCGAGGCGGTGTCGGCGCACAGCGCACTCGCCGTCGCCCGCCACGTCGCCCGTGCCGACGCGGCCGTCGTAGCGATGGGGCCCGGAAGCGCGGGGACGGCGAGCCATCTGGGATTCAGCGGGATCGAGGTCGGACCAGTGCTCGACGCGGCAACCGCGTTGCACGGCATCCCGATCGCCGCCTTGCGGGTCTCGTTCGCGGACGCGCGACCGCGACACCACGGCGTCTCGCATCACAGCATCACTGTGCTTTCAGTCGCGACCCGCAGCCGCGTCCGCGTCGCCATGCCGTGTGTCGGCGGCGAAGAAGAGCAAACAATCCGCAACGACCTCGCGGCTGCTCGCATCGAGGCCCGGCACGAGATCGTCGACGTGGCGCCCGTCGGCGCGGTGCATCTGTTCGCGGCGCACGATCTGCGGATCGAGTCCATGGGCCGGGCCGCGACCGAAGATCCCGTGTTGTTCGAGGCCGCGGCCGCCGCCGGGGTTCTCGCCGCACGCGCCGTCCTCTAGGCTGAACCGATGCCCGACGCGCCGTCGCGGGTCGAACGCGTCCTGAACCTCCTTGCACTGCTGCTCGACACCCGCCGGGCGCTCACCCGCGAAGAGATCGTTCACGACGTCGCCGGCTATCCCTCGCAGATCACCGCCTATCGGCGAGCGTTCGAGCGCGACAAGGAAACGCTGCGCGGCATGGGAGTGCCGCTCACGACCGAACCGATCGGCGACGGCTCCGAGCTCGGCTATCGCGTCCGGCCCGAGGACTACTACCTGCCCGATCTCGGCCTCGGCGCCGAGGAAGCCGCCGCACTGCGCGTTGCCGTGAGCGCGGTCTCTCTCGGCAGCCACGCGGGGGAGGGCGCGCTGTTGAAACGAAGCGGTCGCGCCGATCGCGTCGCTGCCGATCGCGCCGGCGCTCGCGACCCTTTTCGAAGGGTTCCGTGCCCGGGCCGTGGTTCGCTTCACGCACCGCGACCGCGTCCGGACGGTCGAACCATGGGGCCTCTCGTCGAAGCGCGGTCACTGGTACCTCGTCGGATTCGACCGCGACCGCGACGCGGTCCGCGCATTTCGCGCCGACCGCATCGACGGCGACGTCGAGCTCGGCGAGCCCGACGCGTTCGAAACGCCGCCCGATTTCCGCCCGGACGATCACGTCGAGTCGCGGGCGTGGCTCCTCGGTGACGACCCGGCCGTCACGGTGCGCATCCGCGTCGACGCGGACCATCGGGACGCGATGCTCTCCGAGTTGGGCTCCGACGCGGTCGTCGAAGACGACAGCGACGACGTCGCGGGCTCGGTCGTCGAGATGACGGTCACGAATCGCGCCGCGTTCCGCACCTTTGTGCTCGGGTTCCTCGAGCACGCCGAGGTGCTCGATCCGCCCGACATACGCGCGGACTTCGTCACCTGGCTCGAGCGCGCCGCGAGCGGCGCCGCGGCCGGTGGGTCGTGAGCCCCCGCGCCCTCGCGGGTCCGGAGATCCAGCGCATCCTGGCGCTCGTACCCTGGATCGTCGCGCACCCCGGATCCCCCAAGCACGAGATCGCTCTCCGCTTCGGTATCAGTGTCGAGCAGCTCGATGACGACCTCCTGCTCGTGCTGATGATCGGGGTGCCGCCGTACTCACCGGGCGACTATCTCGACGTCGAAGACGACGAGGACGGCAACGTCACGATCCGGCTCGCGGAGTACTTCCGGCGTCCATTGCGCCTCACGCCGGCCGAAGGTCTCGCCTTGCTCGCCGCCGGACGGGCGCTGCTCGCGGTCCCCGGTTCGGATCCCAACGGACCGCTTGCGACCGCGCTGGCGAAGTTGGAGGACGCGCTCGAGCTCCCGGGCCTGGTCGTCGACGTCGGCGAGCCCGTACAACTGGCGGCGATACGCGACGCGGTCGCGGGTCGCCGGCGGGTGGAGATCGAATACTGGTCGGCGGGACGCGATGACCAGACGACTCGTCGCATCGATCCCGAGGTCGTGTTCTTCGCGACCGGGGAGTGGTACGTCGGGGCGTACTGCCACCGCGCGCGCGACGAGAGAATGTTCCGCGTCGACCGCATCCGCTCGGTCGAGCCGACCGGAGAGACCTTCGAGCCGGGCGCGACCGGATTCGAGACCGGCGACGTGTACACGCCGCGCGCCGACGACACGCGCGTGACCCTCGAGCTCGCGCCGGCCGCGGCCTGGGTCGCGGAGGCCTACCCGACGGAGGCCGTCACGGAGCGCGCCGACGGTTCGCTCGAGATCGTGCTCGCCGTCAGTGAGCGCGCGTGGCTCGAGCGGCTCCTGCTGCGGCTCGGACCGGACGCCCGGGCCGTCGCGCCCGAGGAGATCGAGCCGCTCGCGGCCGATGCCGCCCGTAGGATTCTGCGCCGCTACGGCGAGACGGTCAGTTCAGTTCGACCGGCGACTCGCCGACCTGACCCGAAGGCGCGCGGGCGCGCATGAGAGGATGCAACCGGTGAAACCGTCCACGAGCGCCGACCCCCCGTACACTCGGCCGCCCGACGGGGGATCCGCCGACGACGGCTACGACTTGGTGCCCGTCTCGCCGGCGCCCAAGTCGAAACCCACGTGGGCCGTCGCGCTCGAATGGGCCTTGCTGATCGCCTCCGCGCTCATCATCGCGCTGCTGATCAAGACCTTCTTGTTCCAGGCGTTCTACATTCCGTCCGACTCGATGGTGCCGACCCTCAAGACGAACGACCGGGTCATCGTCAACCGGCTCTCGTACCACCTGCACCCGGTCCATCGCGGCGACATCGTCGTGTTCAAGTCGCCGCCGAATGTCGACCCGTCGGTCAAAGATCTGGTGAAGCGCGTGATCGCGCTTCCCGGCGAGACCGTCGAGGGCCGCTCCGACGGCCACATCTACATCGACGGCAGGATTCTGAACGAGCCGTACCTTCCGAAGGGAGATGGCCCCGGTCCCGGCTTCGCAGCCATCAAGGTTCCGACCGAGTCCTACTGGGTGATGGGTGACAACCGACCCAACTCGCGGGACTCGCGTTTCTTCCCGTCCCACTTCATCCGCAAGAAGGACATCGTCGGGCGCGTGTTCCTGCGGATCTGGCCGCTCAACCGTCTTGCGATTCTCTGACCCGGCCGCGCGAACGGCGAATTGAACGATCGTGGAGGACCAGCCCAGGAACCCCGCCGAGCCCGTGACTCCCGTAGAGCAGGTTCCCGACGCGCCCACCGCGCCGCAACCGGTTCGCAAGGCGGCGAAGACCGCGGTCGAGTGGGTCTTGCTCATCGGCGCCGCGCTCGTCATCGCGCTGGTCGTCAAGGCCTTCTTCTTCCAGGCGTTCTACATTCCGTCGGACTCGATGGTGCCGACCCTCAAGACGAACGACCGGGTCATCGTCAACAAGCTCTCGTACCACCTGCACCCGGTCCATCGCGGCGACATCGTCGTGTTCAAGACACCGAAGGGTCCCGACGGGAACCCCATCGACCCGACGATCAAGGACCTCGTGAAGCGGGTCATCGCCTTGCCGGGGGAGACCGTCAGCGAGCAGGACGGTCGGATCCTGATCAACGGCAACGTGCTCGAGGAGTCGTACCTGCCCGCCGGAATGCTCAGCAATTGCGCGTCGTTTTCAACGCACTGTTTTCCGACCGGTCCGCTCCCCGCCAACCGGTACTGGGTGATGGGCGACAACCGACCCAACTCACGCGACTCGCGCTACTTCGGTGCGATCGCGAAGAGCGAGATCGTCGGACGCGTTTTCGTACGCGTGTGGCCGCTGAACCGCCTCGGCCTGCTCTGACCCGCTTCGCTCGCCGGCCGGTCGGCTATTCGTCAGCCCATTCGCTCACCGTCGCAACCATCCGGTCGGGACGGTCGCAGTAAACGGAGTCGATACCCATCGCGAGCACCGCTCGGAGGTGGCGCACCTCCTGGGTGTCCCACGCGAACGCTTTCACCTCGAAGCGGTGGAAGAGCGAGACGAGGCCCGCGCTCCATTCCGTGTGGTGGAGGTTCATCGCGTCGATCCCGGCCGACGCGAGCTCGAACGCGTGCCGTTCGAGCGGCGCGCGGATCGCGGTGCGCCGCTCGGAGTGCACGAGCCTCACCCGCTTCTCGTCCCGTAGGGAGCGCAGGAGCGCGACGTCGGGTGAGCAGACCCAGAGCCTCTCCAGGGCGTCGTGCGCGCGGGCGACCTCGATCAGACCAACCGCCGCCGCCGCGGTCTTGACGTCGACGGAGCACTCATACGCCGAGCCGAGCTCTCGGTACACGTCGGCGATCCGGGGGATCCCGTACGTCGCCAGCTCCTCGGCGGTCGCAGAGGAGATCCTCCGGCGCCTCAGGCCCCTTGCGACGACGGGATCGTGAGCGCAGACCACCTCACCATCGACCGAGAGCCACACGTCGGTCTCGAGGCCGCTCGCACCCTGGTCGAGCGCGGCGCGAAACGCCGGAATCGTGTTCTCGGGTTCGATGAGGCGCGCGCCACGGTGGGCGAACGTGATGACGGCCACGGCCACTCATCGTGCCATGCGCGTCGGAGTACTCGCACCGATATGAGCAAGGCCGCAGACCACGAGCCTCAAGCGGCCCCTGAGGCCTGCCGAAGGGTGTATCAGCCGCCAACGGGCGGTTCTTTCGGGAGCGGACCAGGGATGGGTGACGCGGTGACAACGATCCGGGCCAACTGCCCGACCTGCGGAGACGTGCAGTTGACCGCGGACGATCTAACGGTACGCGTATGCGCGGACGACGAGCGCGGCTCCTACTGCTTCCGCTGCCCCGACTGCCGTCAGGCCGTGGCGAAGGAAGCCAGTCGGCGCATCGTCGACCTGTTGGTCTCGAGCGGCGTTCGGATGCAGGTCTGGCGGCTGCCGGCGGAGCTGACCGAGTCGCGGATCGGGCCGCCGCTCACGCCCGACGACCTCCTCGACTTCCATTTGCTGTTGGCCGGCAATTCGTGGTTCGACCAGCTGGCCCTGCAAGTGCGTCGCTCGCTCAACCGGTAGGGTCACTGCGTGCTCTGGCTGCTTCCCCTGACAATTTGCGTCGCGGGTCTGATCGCGCTCACCGTCCTCGCGAGCCGCGTTCGTCGGGAAGTATCGCCCACGGTCGCGATCATCGACCGGTTCGGTCGCGAGCACCGCGTGGCGTTGACCACGGCCTTGTCCCGCCTGCGCGACGAGACGGCGCGGACGCATCGACGGCTTCACGGCGACTGATCGCGGGCTCCGTCCGCGCATGCGACGGTAGGATCGGCTCGTCGGCACCTCTTCGCCATGAGCCTCGGACCCGAAAAGATCATCCTCATTCTCGTGGTCGCGCTGATCGTCTTCGGGCCGCAGCGCCTGCCCGAGATCGCCCGCCAGGTCGGCGCCGCCATGCGCGAGCTGCGGCGCATGCAGGACACGGTGCGCGGCGAGCTGGAGCAGGTGTTGCGTCCCGAGTTCATGTCGCCGGGTGCCGACGCGGGGGCCGACGAGGGATACGCGTCGATCGAAGAATCCGACCACGCCGCGCCGGCACCCGGGTCCGGGTCGACCGAAACCGCGCCCGAAAACGCAGGCGAGAATCGGACCGAGGACGTCGCCGACGACGGCTTCGCCGGACCTCGATCGTTCAGCTGAATCGGCACTGCGAGGGGCTGACCGATGAGCGAACGACAAATGGACGACGGGCGGATGACCCTCGTCGAGCATCTCACCGAGCTTCGTCGCCGGGTGATCCTGTGCGCGGTTGTCCTCGTTGTGCTGACCGTGCTCGTCTTCGTCTTCTACGACCGGCTGCTGCATTTCCTCTCCGGGCCGTACGAGCACGTCACGAAAGGCGCGAAAGGGAAGGGGTGCGGCGCGACCGCGACGACCGGCTGCAAGCTCATCGCTACCGGTCCGCTCGAGCCGCTGCTGGTGAGGGTCAAGGTCTCCACCTACGGCGGCATCGCACTGTCGGTGCCATTCGTGTTCTGGCAGATCTGGCGGTTCGTCACGCCGGGGCTGCACAAGAACGAACGGCGTTACGGCATCGGCTTCCTGATCGCGATCGCAGTGCTGTTCGCACTCGGCGCCGTGGTCGCCTGGTTCACGGTCGAAAAAGCGCTGGAGTTCCTGCTCGGCGCAGGCGGATCTGGAATTCAGCCGTTCGTCACCGCCGACAAGTACCTGACGCTGGTGACGCTGATGATCGCCGCGTTCGGCGTCGCGTTCGAGTTCCCGGTGCTCCTCGTCTTCTTGTTGCTGGTCAGAGCCGTGAACACCCGCCAGCTCCGAAGCATCCGGCGCTGGATGATCGTCGGGATCGTGACCTTCTCTGCTGTGATCACCCCGAGCTCCGACCCGTTCTCCCTATTCTTCATGGCTGTCCCCATGTACCTCTTCTACGAGATCGCGATCGTGATCGGGCGGGTGATGAAACGGTGACGCAGCCATGAGCCCCTCCCGAACCCGTCAGCAGTTCGTCCCGTCGCGGCCGCGCTCGGAGGTCATCGCGGCCGTCGCCGTCGGCGCAGGGATTGTCGTGGGCACGGCGTTGCTGATCTGGCTCATACGCCCGGGGAAGGTCGGCGTACCCGGCGGCGGAGGCCTGCTCAGCCGCCAGCCCCGGATGACCCTGCTCGTTCTCGTGAGTGCCGCCGCGCTCGGCGCGGTCGTCTATTGGGTCCGGCGTGGCCGCCGACGGCCGAAGCGGCTCGGCCAGCGTGGATCGATTGTCGTCGGATCGGCCGTCGTCATCGTGCTCGCGATCCTCGGCGGGATCTTCTGGCCGGACGGAATAGTGCGCCACTGGCCCAAGCAGCCCAAGATCTCCGACACGCCCGCGACGAACCCGATCTCGGTACCCTCGAGCACACCGGCCAGCAGCGGACCAGCCACAACCGCAAAGACAGGCACCACGGTGAAATCACCCACGAGCCAGTCGGCGACACCGACCACCAAGGGCCGGTGACCGCCGCCGAGATCCGGGCGGCGTTCACGGCGGAACTGCCGTTTCCGCTGGACCAGTTCCAGTCGAGCGCGCTCGATGCGCTCGACGCCGGACGGTCGGTGCTCGTCGCGGCTCCCACCGGATCGGGCAAGACCATCGTGGCCGAGTACGCCATCGCACGTGCGCTAGCCGTTGGCGCGAAGGCCTTCTACACGACGCCGCTCAAGGCCCTGTCGAACCAGAAGTACGGCGACTTCGTGCGCGCGTACGGCGCCGACCGCGTCGGTCTGCTCACGGGCGACAATGCAATCAACGGTGACGCGCCGGTGGTCGTGATGACGACCGAAGTTCTGCGCAACATGATCTACGCCGGCTCCCACGCGCTGCACGGGCTCCGCTACGTGGTGCTCGACGAGGTGCACTACCTGCAGGATCGGTCGCGAGGCGCGGTGTGGGAGGAGGTGATCATCCACCTCCCTTCCGAGATCGACATCGTCGCGCTGTCCGCGACGGTGTCCAACGCCGAGGAGGTCGCGGCCTGGATGCAGACACTGCGAGGCGCGACCGAGACCGTGATCGAGGAGCGGCGGCCCGTCGACCTGGTGCACCTGTACCTCGTCGGCGACCGGAGCGCGCCGAACCTTCACCTCCTCCCGACGTTCGTCGACCACGACGGCGAGTCGCGCCCGAACCCGGTGGCGACGCGCCTCGACGGCCGCAACGTTCCCGATCGCGGACAACGCCGGCGACGGCTGTACAAGCCGTGGCGGACCGAGGTCGTCGAACGCCTCGCGGAGGAGCGGATGCTTCCCGCCATCGCGTTCGTCTTCTCCCGAACGGGATGCGACCAGGCCGTCGAGCAATGTCTCGCGGCGGGGATGCGCCTCACCGATGCGGACGAGCGACGAGCGCTGCGCGCGATCGCGGAGCGACACGTCGAGTCGCTCTCCGACGCCGACCTCGACGTGCTGGGCTATGACACGTGGCTCGCGGGCATGGAGGCCGGCGTCGCCGCCCACCACGCGGGCCTCGTGCCGCCGATGAAGGAGGCGGTGGAGGAGGGATTCTCGTCGGGCCTGTTGAAGGTCGTGTTCGCGACCGAAACGCTTGCGCTCGGGATCAACATGCCGGCGCGGTCGGTGATCATCGAGAAGCTCTCGAAGTTCACCGGTGAGCACCACGAGTTCCTGACGCCGGGCGAGTACACCCAGCTCGCGGGACGAGCCGGGCGACGAGGGATCGACGAGGTCGGCTACGTCGTCGTGCTCTGGGATCCGTTCGTTTCCTTCGAACAGGTCGCAGGCCTTGCCTCCCGCCGGACGTACGCACTGACGTCTTCCTTTCACCCGACGTACAACATGGCGGCGAACCTCGTGCAGCGCTACTCACCCCAACAAGCTCGCCACCTGCTGAACCTGTCGTTCGCGCAGTTCCACGCCGACCGTGACGTCGTCGCGGTCGAACGCGAGCTGGAGCTGCGCCGCGCACAGCTCGCGGAGGCCGAGGCAGCCGCCGTTCACCCGGCCGGTGACGTACAGGAGTATCGCCGGCTGCTCGCCGAGCTGGACGCGGCGCGGCGCGCGGCGCACAGCCGATCCGACGGTCGGTTCGAGACGCTTCGCCCCGGAGACGTGCTGATCGTCCCCAAACGCGGCGGCAAGGTCGTCGTGTTGAAGCAGGAGCGGGGGAGCGGACCCCAGCGAATTCTCGCGCTGACCCAGGGGAAGTCGCTCGTGCGCCTGTCCCCCCACGACTTCCGCGGACAGCTGCGGAAGGTCGCGACGATCGATCTGCCGCGGCCGTTCGCGCCGCGGAGCCAATCGTTTCAACGAGCCACGGTCGACGCCCTCCGCCGGCTGAAGGTGCGGGACTCGGAGCTTCCGGTCGACACCGACGGCGATGTCGGAGATCTGCAGGCCGAAGTGGCGGCCCATCCGTTGCACGACGTCCCCGGCGTCGACGTGACGTTGCGCGCGTCCTGGCAAGCCGAGCGGATCGCACGCGCCATCGCCCGCCTGGAGCGGCAGGTCTCGTCTCGCAGCGAGAGCCTGGCGCGCCAGTTCGATCGGGTACTGGGCGTGTTGCGGACCTGGGGCTACGTCGAGGATTGGAATCTCACGGACGCGGGCCGGCTCCTGACTCGTCTCAACAGCGAAGGCGAGCTGGTTGTCGCGGAGGCATTGCGCGAGGGCCGGCTCGACGGCGTCGATCCCGCGACGATGGCCGCCGTCGTGTCGTGCTTCACCTTCCAGCGACGGGGCCCGGAGAGCAACGACCCGATGCCACCGCGCCGCTGGCCGAACCAGGAGGTGGCACGGCGCAGCCGGGCGCTCGACGGCGTGTGGCGCGATCTGCACTTCGCCGAGCGCGAGGCCCGCCTGCCCGAGACCCGCAGGCCGGATCCGGGATTCACCGCCGCCATCTACGCCTGGGCGAAGGGCGAGGACCTCGCCGACGTCCTCGAGGACGAGGAGACGACGGGAGGCGACTTCGTTCGCAACGTCAAGCAGACGATCGACCTCCTGCACCAGATCGGCGACGTCGTCCCCGACGAGGTCACCGCGGCGACGGCCCGGGCCGCGGCCGACGCGTGCCTCCGAGGTGTCATCGCGGCGTCGAGCGTCGTCAAGGCACCGGCCGCATGATCAGGCCGGGCGAGCCGTGGGGACAACCCACGTCGGCGACGCCCGATCTGGAGGTGGCCGGCGGCGACGCCGACCTGGCCTCGGCGGTGGCACGCCGGCCCGGCGTCCTCGTTCGCTTCCGACCCGATGCCGCCTCGGACCTCGCCCGTGCGATCGGCCTCGGCGTCGACCCTCGAGTCGCCCTGGGCGTCGAGGTGCCGCTCGACCTCCTGCGGGTCGACGACGGCCCGGTCGCGGTCAACATGATCGTGATCGGCACTCCGCCCGAGGGGCTCGGCCGGTTCGCCCGGCGGTTCGGCGCGAACGTGCGGGTCGACTCGAGGTCGGTGTTCCACGGACCGTGCACGACCGTGGTGATCTCGACGGGGCAGTTCCGCCACGGCCTCGACCTCGTCCCGCGCGGTCACCCCGGCGACGGGCGCGCCGAGATGCAGATCTACGCCGTTCCCGGACGCCAACGGCGGGAGCTTCGAACGCGTCTGGCCACCGCCACCCACGTCCCGCACCCCATGATCACGCAGCGCTCGGCGACCCGGGTCACCGTCAGCATCGACCGGCGGGTCCCGCTCGAGGTCGACGGCCGCCCTGTCCCCGCCACCGACCTCGTCGACGTCGAGGTCGTCCCCAACGCCTACCGCCTCCTCCTCTGACCGGCCGGACCCGGAATTCCACCAAACAGTTGGCTACAAAACCGGCGCCAGGACCCGGAATTCGAACCAAACAGTTGGCAATAAAACCGGCGCCAGGGCCCGGAATTCAACCAAACAGTCGGAAGGAATCCGGGGTGTTCGAGATGCGCGCCGCTCGACCGAACCGTCGCTACCATCGCCAGTCCCATGCTCTACGCGCCGGAGAAGTTCACCGAGAGCGAAGCGGGTCGTCTTCGGCCGTATTTCACGAACCTCGACGGGCCGGTCTTCGCGCTGACCAACCTCCCCGAGGTCGTGAAAGGGGCGCTGTTCGCGCGTTACTCGCGCTCCGACAAGAGCCTGCGGCGGCTTTTCCTGGACGAATTCGTCGGTGACCTCGACCTCACCGGCGACCTCACCGTCGACGCGACCGTCGGGCTGAAGCGCGCGGAAGACCTCTACGAGCGCGTCTTCTTCGAGTACGGCGACGATTCCGTCGCACAGCTGGGCGGTGTCCACCTCGCGTGCGAGCAGGCATCGAACCTGCTCACCAAGGTCCTCGAGTGGGGTCGGTTGATGGCCTACCTCGAGCAGTCGACGCGCTACATCCCGTACGACTCGCGGCTACAGGGGCGCTACCGCTACCTGCGCCCGTCCCAGGTGTGTGCCTCGCCGATGGGAACCCGCTACGTCGCCGACCTCGACTCGCTCTTCGACACCTACAGCGCGGCGTTGCCGGCGATGATGGAGTGGGCCCGAGAGCAACACCCGAAACAACCGACCGACTCCGACTTCGTCTACAAGCAGACGATCAAGGCCAAAGCCTGCGACACCCTCCGTGGGCTGCTGCCGGCGGCCACGCTGTCGAACGTCGGCATCTACGGCACCGGCCAAGCCTTCGAGGCGCTGCTGCTACGCATGCGGGCCCATCCGCTGCCCGAGGCGAGGATGTACGGCGAGCTGATGCTCGACGAGCTCCGCAAGGTGATCCCGTCGTTCCTGGTGCGCGTCGATCGCCCCGAGCGCGGCGGAGCGTGGTCGGAGTATCTGGCCGCGACGCGCGACGACACGCACGCCGTCGTCCAACGCCTCTTCGGCGACGAGCGGCCCGAGCCGACGAGCGAGGTCAGCCTCGTCGACTGGGATCCGGAGGGCGAGGAAAAGGTTCTTGCCGCGATCTGCTACCCGCATACGCGCCTTCCGGATGCACAGCTGCTCGAGCGGGTGCGTGGTCTACCGGCCGACGATCGGGTGGCGCTCGTGCGCGCCTACGTCGGCGAGCGCACCAATCGACGTCACAAGCCGGGACGGGCGTTCGAGCGAACGAGCTACCGCTTCGACGTGCTCGGCGACTACGGCGCGTTCCGCGACCTGCAACGTCACCGGATGCTGACCATCGAATGGCAGCCCCTCACGCCGCATCACGGTTACGAGATGCCCGCGCCCGTGCGTGATGCGGGGATCGCGCGCCGCTACGAGGAGGCGATGGAGCGATCAGCGGAACTCTACGCCGCGCTCGTCGGGCCGTTCCCGGAGCAGGCCGCGTACGCGGTTTCGCTCGGGTACCGCATGCGCTACGTCATGCATATGAACGCGCGCGAGGCGATGCATCTCTGCGAGCTCCGGAGCTCGCCCCAGGGCCACCCGACGTATCGCCGCGTCGCGCAGGAGATGCATCGTCAAATCGCGGAGCGCGCTGGCCACCGCGCGATCGCGGAGGCGATGCGTTTCGTCGACCACGGAACGTACGATCTCGAGCGTCTGGACGCGGAGCGCGCGGCCGAGTTGCGTCGTGCGTTGCCAACGTGAACGGCGGGGATTTTTTCGTTGAATCGTTGACCAGCACCGACGCGCGTCGTTGCTGGTCAACGCATTCCGGTTCCGCTTGACATCGTCGTGCCGTTGAGGCTGACTACTCGTCGCCCTTGGTTTCGGAGTCGACGACCCAGGCCGCGCGATCGCCGGACACGCCGGTAGTGCTGCAGAGGGGGCGAGGTGTTGCGAAGGGGTTGGGCGGTCGAGCGGGAGTCTTCGTTAGAGAACGCTGCGATAACCCGCCTGCCGTGCGCAGGCCGGGCCACCCAGCGGCCCCAACGGTCTCTCTACCGGTCCGCCCACCCTCTTTAGCCACGCCGACGAGGGGCGCTTCGGTGATCACCGAAGCCCTTTCGGGCGGCGTTATACTCCGCGCCCCCAAAGGGGGCGACGTGAGTGGGAAGGATTGTCGCGACGCGACGGTTACACGCCCGTTCACCGATCCCTCCCCCCGCGAGAAGGCACCCGGAATG
>JALYLU010000048.1 GCA_030774075.1 Actinomycetota bacterium
TCCTTGTGGATCGGAACATCGGTCTCGAGCTGGAGCTCGGCGGCGAAGGCGCCGAGCCGACAGGCCAAGCGGTCGGCGGCCACTGCCTCGCGCGGGAGGACACGACCGACGAGGGTCGCCCATTCCCGGAGGTTTGTCGTCTCGGTGGCGAGGTCGAAGTGGACGTCGAGGCGCACTCGCGAGCCGTGGAGGAGAGCCAGCCAGTGGGCGGCCGCGCGAACCCACGGCGCGGACCGGTCCGGCCCCAATCGGTCGAGGGTGACGCCGTCTGTCGGCCAATAGAGGACCATGGCCAGCTCGGACAGCAACCCGACGGGGCGGGTGACGCGCAAGCCCTCGCACGACGAGAACACCTCTTCGGCAAGCAGCTCCATCGTGCGAAATGCGCGCGTCGCGTGCTCGGCATCGGGGTGGACTTTCCCGAAGATCGTTCGCTCGGGCCCCGCCCGCTTCAGCCGGTACCGAACCACCGCGCGCCGCGGCTTCGTTGCTTCGACGAGCTCCGCGCGAGTGACGACCGCATCCTCACCGAGCAGGCGTCGGAGCCGCTCGGACATGCGCTCGGCATCGAGGGCCGCGACGACGGGAGCCACCGACCGCATCGTGATCATTGGCGCACCAAGGTGAACTGCTCGACGGCAGCGTCGACGAGCGCCGGGACGACTGGCCACTCGGTCACGGCCAGCCGCCGGAAGCGGCGGGCTGCGATCTTGAGCATCGATGCGGCCTCGAAAAGGCGCAGCCGTTCCGGCTCGAGCGCGAACCCCTGGGACGCGTAGCCCGCGAGGAAAACACTCCGGCCCTCGCCAAGATCGAGGCCGTGCCGAGGCTCGCGCAATGCCCTCCAACCCGTGTAGGCGAGAAGATTGCCGGCGTCGCGCGCGGGGTCGGCCGAGCAGTATCCGTCCAGGTCGATCAGGGTCGCATGGTCGCCGTCGAGGAGGACATGGTCGGCCCGAAAGGAGCCGTGGCTGGGCACGAACGCTTGTGTGCTCGCCGGATGCGCGCACATGTCGTCGGCGGCGCCGGACAGCCGCGACGCGAGAGCCGGGTCGGCCTGAGCTACCGCAGGCAAGAGCGCGTATACGTCGGCCAGGTCCTGCTGGAGCGTGCGCTTCGGACGATGCGGTCCGGCGCAAGCATGCAACGCGCCGAGGCACCGCCCGGCCTGATGTAAGGCCTCCAGTCGCGCCGCCTGCGGTCGCGACCCGCCGAAGACGAGGGCGCTCAGATCCGTACCTCGGGCCGCGTGCTGAACGACGAGGTGCAGGTCGACGAACACCGCCCGCGCCGGGCCGATCTCGAGACATCGCGTGTCGGCGGCGGCCGCGTGCAGCGAGTCGAGCGTGACGGCGAGCCCCACGGGGTCTGCGGCGACGACCTTGCCGAACAGCACTTCCACGCCGTTGGGCGCGTCGAGCTCGTAGCGCACGACACAGTGATCGCCGGGCCGGTAGCGGATGGGTGTGACGGAGCACCGGATGGCCGGCCGACCTGTCGCCTCGGCGAGGCGCTCCCTTATCATCTCGCCGTCTGTTGCGACTACGAGGCCCGGCAACGCGGGATCTTCCTCGAAGACTCGATAACGAATGCCGTCGGGGGTGACGTCGACGACGCAAAACGTCGACCGGAGCCGTTCGCCTGTCTTGCGCACACGCAACGCATAGGTCACGACGGCGCGCAGACCGGGCTCATAGACGGCGTCGTGCAGTGTGCAGGCGACGACGCGGGTGGTGCGCCCATTCTCGGCCCCCGGCGACAGTCGCTCGAAGCCGCGCACGACGGCCGCTACCTCGAACGCGGCACGGAGCGCGGGGAGTTGGGGGTCAAGCGAGGCGAGCCGGTCGATGCTCACCGTCGGGCCAGGTCCCGTAGCAAGTCGTCCGCCCGGGCCAGCAGTGTCGCGGTGCGCCCGACCCAGTCCGGGTCGTGTAGGGGCACGCGGCGAGCGGTCAGCTTGAGAAGCGAGATGGCCTCGTAGACCCGCGCGCGGACCACCCTGGGGCGTGGCGTTGGGCCGTAGCCTTCGAGGAAGCGTTCCTGCGCGGCGCCCAACCCAGGCTGTCCGGTCAGCGAGAACCACCACCGCAGGTCGGCGAGAAACTTCCCGAGATCGAGAGCCGGTTCGGCGCGGCGGCACGAGTCGAAGTCGATCAGCGTCAGGCCTCGGGCGCCGGCGTACAAGTGGTCGGCCTTGTAGTCGCCGTGAGCGAACACCAGGGGTTCGGACGGAATCTGCGCCAGCAGCTCGCCGGCGCGGCCCAGGACGTCGGCGATGATCGTCGCGGCGCGTGACAACAGATACGCGACGTGCTCGCTGGCCCGCTTCGTGGCCGCGATCTCCGCCTCGGCGTCCCACGCCGGGAGCCCGCGGGCAAGGTCGTCCGGCGCATCGTGCAGACGGCGCAAGACCATGCCCGCGCGTCGCAGCTGCTCGGCACCACGGCACGGATTCCGTCGAAGAAGCGACGACAGCGGGGTGCCCTCGACCTGTGAATAGAGGATGACGTCGTCGGCCGCGACGTGCGCGGCGGGGCGAGCGCCCGTGAGCGCGCCGTCGGCGACCTCGAGGGCGTCGGCGACGGCGAAGGCGGTGCGGTACGACCGGACATGGTCCCCGGGGCGATGGAGCTTGGCGAACACCGTCAGCCTCGGCTCGTCACCCGCCGACCGGTACCGGAGGACGTGGCGCTGGCCCGGACGGTAGCGGACAGCGGTGATCTCGGGTCCGGCTTTCGTCCGCACGGAGTGCCGGCCCGCCGAGCGCTCGAGCATGCGAGCGACGTAGATCGGGTCGGTCAATCGAACGAGCTGGGGAAACAGTGGATCAAGCGGCGCGATCTGCACGGTCATGCCCAGGTGTCCGACACAGGTTGCCAGACGAGAAAATGGGGCGACTAGACCGCGGCGGCCGGCCTCTTCCTCCATCGCGAGGCTTGCGGGCGCACGCTCGCGTGCTACCGGCCCAGCGCCGGTGTCCAGCCAGGTCACCGTAACGGGCCTCACGCGAGGGCCCGACCCTTCGGTCGAAACGTCGTAGCACGCAGTGAGCTTGCGGCCGGGCTTGAACTTGACCCGCCGTAGTCGGCACGTTCCCAGGCGCGCGCCTGGCGGCAACAGAGTTCCGAGGGCCCGGCGCACACTGCCGCGCGTGGAGGCGTGCAACAGCACTGCGCGCACGTCGGTCGGCCCGGCCCGGCCCGAGACGACCTCTGTCATCGTCATCGTCATCGTCATCGTCATCGCGCGTCGCTCGACGCACGTGCTGTGACGCCGTCGCGCGCCAGTCGGCGCCGAGGCGGTCCGTTTCGTCTGCCACCGCGGAACGCACGCGCGGGCTGGTCGAGGAGCGCCACGAGCTGGCCAACCGCGACGGGGAGGCCGTCCAGATTGGGGCCGGGCTTGTCCGAGCCAGCTCGTCCTCGCCGGAGCGCGTCGACGACAGCTCGCGCCAGGGTCGTCGGCGTCAGCTCGTCGGGATCGACGACGCCCACCCATCCCCGCTCCGCGAACAGACGGGCGCGCATGCGTTGCTCGGCGCTCGGCGCCGCTCGTGGGACGAGAACTGCCGGTGTGCGCGCGCGGAGCACCTCGGTCGTGGTGTTGTAGCCCGCCATGCCGACGACGACATCCGCCGCCTCGATGTAACTGGGCACGTCCCTGACGGCGGGTCGTATCTCTACGTCCAGTGTCTGCGCGCGCACCTGAAGATCCCGCTGGAGGGCAGCGGGCATGAACGGCCCAGTCACGATCGTCAATGCAGCGGGTACCTCGGCCCGGATTTTCGGTATGGCCTCGAGCAGCGCGTCCATCAAGGGATAGGCGTCGTCTCCTCCGCCCGCCATAGCAACGATCAAAGGGCCGTCAGTCCGGTCCGCGAGGCACCGAGCGCGGACCTGCGCGACGTCGTGGGCCGTCTCCGGTGTGCACACGTACCCGCAATACCTGAAGCGGCTCGCGACCGCGGGCGGCATCTGATACTGCTCAGCGACGTCGAAGACGTCGCGCGTGCCGTACACCAGCACGAGGTCGTAGTGGCGTTCGACCACCTCGTATGCTCCCTCGACCTGCCATCGGTGCCGGACGACATGGGGTGCGTCGATGATGTCGCGGAGCCCGAGCACGAGGGCCGTGGGGCTGGATCGCAGCGCCTCGAGCGTCGGGAGCAGCTCACCGGTCGCTCCATGCGGCATGTGGTCGACGAGCAAGATGTCGGGTCGAAAGCTGATGGCGACACTGCGGATGAGGTCGCGGCGCAGCGCGACGAGCTCGGCGCTGGGGATGGGCAGCGACAGCCCGTGCCAGCGACCTGCGCCGGTCTTCACGATGGACGGAAGTTTCAGGTAGTCCTGGTTTGGCGAGAGTCCGAAGAAAGTGCCGAGCGGCGAGTCGGAGACAGTAAGTACGCAGGCGCTGGGCATGGCCCGAATGAACTCGTGCGCCAGCGAGCTGGTACGCCGCAGGTGGCCGAGGCCGAGCCCGTCCTGGCAGTAAACGAGGAGTCGCGGCGAACTCGTCGGGCGCCCCGCCACCTGTGACATGAGCGCTCCCTCCCCCTTGGCACGCAGCGGCGGCGCTCACAGCGGTGGCCTGGCCTCCGTACCGGCGTTCGCCTTGCCGAAAACCACCATGCCCGGTTCGCGAAACGTTTACCAATAATTTCCTGAGTCTTAGGGCGTTGATTTTTTCTCGACGGCTTCCAGTGCTGCGTTTGTTCGCTCACCTGCGTGGCGGGCCGTCTCGAGTCGCCTCGGCGCTTGATGGCCGCGGCGCTCCGGACAGGGTTCGTCGAGGGCCGGCGGCAGCTCGGTCGTCCGTGTATCGCCGCGAACCGTTCAACGAAGCAGGTTGGCGCGGTCGTTCGCCTCGAACTCGGCGCGTAGTTCGTCCGCGTCGGCCGCGGTGAAGCGCACGTAGGTTTCGGTGCGCGGGGCGCGCCAGAACAGCGGATCGGTCGTCTCCCACCGTTCGGCACGCAGTGGGCGCTTGTCGATCTTGTTCGTTGCGCCGACCGGGAGCGCGTCGACGACGCGCACGTAGCGCGGCGCCCATTTGGTGCCCAGGTCGCGCTGCTCGGCGAGGAAGGTCGCGAACGCGTCGGGATCAAACGTGGCGCCGGCCAGCATCTCGATCGCGACCATCACCTGATCGCCGGTCCGGCTGTCGGGCACCGCATATGCGGCGACGCCATCTGCTCCGGGAAATCGGGCCAGAATGCGTTCGACCGGCGCCGCCGCGAAATTCTCGCCGTCGACGCGGATCCAGTCGGCGTTGCGTCCGGCGAACCAGAACACACTGGCTTCGTCGCGGTAGCCGAGGTCACCCGACCAGTACCAGCCGTTGCGGGTGCGTTCCGCGTCGGCCTCGGGGTTGTTGTAGTAACCCTCGAAGCGTGACGTCGCGTTGCGACTGACTAGCTCGCCGATCGCCTCGCCCGCGTTCAGCAGCTTGCCGTGCTCGTCGTAGCGCGCTCTCGGTTTCTCTTCGGCGGTCACGGGATCGAGGATCACGACGTCGATGCCGTCGAGCGGCCGGCCGAGCGAACCCTTCGGCAACTCGGGATCGGGAATCATGATGATGGCGTTCTCGCTCGACCCGTAGCCCTCGATCACCGGCGTACCGAAGCGCTTGCGAAACGCGCGCACGTCGGCGGGTGCCGTCTCGGGTCCGAGCACGTACTTGATCGAGTGATGGCGATCGTCGTCGGTCGCTGGTGTCGAGAGAATGTGGTTGAGCGCGCGGCCGACGGTGTTGAAGAACGTCACCCCGTAGCGCTGCGCGTCCGGCAGAAAGCCCGACGCCGAGAACCGGCGGCGCAGCGCGATCGCCGCGCCGGAACGCAACGCGGGAAAGAGGTTCGCGTTCAGCGCGTTGCCGTGGTAGAGCGGCATCGCACAATAGAGCACGTCGCTCGACGTGAATCGCGAGTCGGCGACCGTACGCGCGGCCCGACCCTGCGTCATCCGCACCGCCTTCGGCGCGCCCGTAGAACCGGAGGTGAACAGCAGCGCGAAGAGAGTGTCCTCATCCGGCGCGGCGAGCGAATCGAGGTCGCCGCGGGCAACCGCCTCGGCCGCGACCGCGAGCGCTTCCCCCCACGCCGGCCCGTCGACGTCGAGGATTCGCTCGGGTGGAAGGTCGAGTGCGATCTCATCCAGCAACGGCCGCATGGAAGCGTCGGCGATGATCAACTGGCAATCCGTGTGATTGATGTCGCGGGCGAGCTCGGCGCCGCGGCGCGTCGGATTGATGCCGACGATCGCAGCGCCCGCAAGCCCCGCGCCCAGTAACAGGAAGATGAACTCCGGCACATTCTCGAGCAACACGCCGACGTGAAAGGGTCCGGGCCGACGCTGTCGAACCAGCATGTCGGCGCGCACGCGCGCCTCGACCACAACCTCACGCCACGCCCATCGTTGATCCTCGTACAGAAGCCCGTCGGTTTCGTCCTCCGCGCGACTCAGTATCAAGCCGGCCAGTGTCGTGGGTGCGGGCGATCCCGCCTCCGGTACGGACACCGCGACTTCTACGCCTCCCACGCGAGGGGCATGGTGTCCATACCGCGTACGAGACTCGACGCCACCCATCGCGGTTCGCCGGCGACGACGTAGTCAGGGTGCCGAGCCAAGAGCTCCTCGAACAGGATGCGCGTCTCCATGCGCGCGAGAGCCGCCCCGAGACACAGGTGCTCACCGAACCCGAATGCGAGGTGCGGAGGGTTTGCCTCGCGTCGGATGTCGAAGACATCTGCCGTTGGCCCGAACGCGCGCTCGTCGCGATTACCCGACGCGTAGAGCATCACGAGATAGTCGAGCTTCTTCACCTCGACGCCACCGACGACGGTATCCGCGGTCACGGTCCGGGCGAACGCCTGAATGGGCGTGACCCAGCGCAGACACTCCTCGACTGCGGACGGGATGAGCGCCGGATCGGCGACCATGTCGGCGCGCTGCCCGGCGTGCTCGAAGAGCGCGAGAACTCCTCCGGAGATCAACGTTCGCGTCGTCTCATTGCCCGCGACGAGGAGGGCCAAGAGAAAGATCAGCAGTTGATCTCGGTCGAGCGAACGACCGTCGACCTCCGCGCCGACGAGGAGCGATACGACGTCATCGCCGGGATGCGCTCGCTTCACCGCGATGTGCTCCGTCAGGTACGCAAAGAGCTCTCTGGTCCCCTCGGCCGTCTCGGAGGGAGGCTTGTCCGTGGCTTCGATCGTTGCGTCCGACCAGCGCCGGAAGTCGGGGCGGTCCCCGTCGGGAATTCCCAGCAGCTCCGCGATCACCATCAGCGGGAAGGGGGCGGCGACGAGGTCGACGAAATCGAACACGCCTGTATCCGGGGTTCGATCGAGCACGGTACATGCGAGTTGGCGGATGCGCGGTTCGAGGTTCGCGATGGCGCGGGGTGTGAACTCGCGATTCACGAGTTTGCGGAATCCGACGTGGTCCGGTGGATCCATGTGCAAGATCGACGGCGCCGACACGGGCGGTACCGAAGCTCGCATCGGATCGTTGACGAGGGCACCCATCGACGAGCAGAAGCGTGCGGGATCGCGGCTGATCTCGCGGATGTCGTCGTACCGGGCGATCGTCAGCATGCCGGGTTTGAATTCGTGTACCGGCGCGTTGCGTCGTAGGTCGGCGAGTAGCTCGTAATAGTCCGCGCGCAGGTAATAGCCGGGCACGGTCGGATCAGCGGGCGAATCGTCCATGGGCACCTCGGTCGTCGACGGGGCGGGGGTATCAGGGTTTCGCTCGTTCATCGCGTCACTCACATGAACGACGACTGCGCGTCGAGTCCCAGGTCGGGGTGCGGGCCGGCGACGATGCTCTGCAGGTTGCCGACACCGACCCCACCTCCAACCGGGTCGTCGATCCGCACGATGCAGTCGCGCAGTTGATGCAGCCGGCGCGCCTCCTCGAACGTCGTGCAATCTGCGATGTACTCGCCGTCCAGATGTTGTGGACCGCGCCACTCGCCGTGCCAGTGGCCGTCGAAGCCGAAGTACAACCCCGCGCCGAGGTGAAAGCCGGTGGCCGAGAGCGCGGTGATCCTCATTTTTCGCGCCGTACCGTCACTCATCGTGGCGTGCAGCACGCCGCCACGCACGCGACGGTTCACCGGGTCTACGTCGAGTTCGGGAACGAGTGCGGCGTACGTCTCGCGTCGCCCGTTGGCATGTTCGAAGCCGCCCTGCAACTCGATGCGTTGCCAGCGGTCGGTGGCGTGGCGCTGGTAGTAGGTGTGAAGGCCGTAGTGCGTGCCGTCCGGACGGGTCATGAGGATCGGCGACCAGATGACCGTCGTGGCGACGTTCGTCGGGACCGGCGCGGGCGCGAGGTCGGCGATGGGCACGCCGACCTGGTACCGGACCCCCCACGAGTGATCACGGGTGGACACCCAGGTCGCGTCGGCGAAGTCGATGCGCGCGCCGTTGACGTTGACCCAACCGTGTGCCGTGCCGATGTGGTGGTAGCGCGCGATGTCCGCGTCGATGCGTCGTCCGTCGCGGGCGCGGTGTACCTCGCGGTTCTCGAGGACTGCCGGGACGACGCCCTCGAAGACCCACTCGAACGAGATGGGCTGCGTGTCGTTGGAATCGAGCGCGAACCGAATGCGACGCATGGGCTCGAGCACGTCGTAGCGGATCGGGCCGACCGCGGCCGTGTCGCCATCGGCGCCGAGCTCGCGGCTGGCGCGCACCGTCCATTGTTCGATACCGCGCGAGACGCCGGCGTATGCATCCATGACGCCGCGGTTCGGGTACTTACCGAGTCCGAAGCCGAGCGAGAGCGAGCCGTCGTTCGCGCCGGCCATCGCGCAGACTTTCTCGGTCCAGGATCGATCCGACTGTGAGACCGTCGCGAACGTGTCGACGATCTGGTGCGCGAGCAACTCGTCGAGGGGCCCGAGCGGACCGAGGCCGGTCACGACTGTACAACTACCGTCATGAATGCAACTGTACGCGGGAGGTTTGGCATGGCGCTCCTCACACATCGCGATCCGCTGGTCGTAGGCGCCGCGCTGGCGCGTTGGATCACCGCGCGCACGGGAGTACATGACGTGCGCGTGATCAACGCGGAGCATCCGTCCGTCGGGTATTCGAGCGAGACCGTCCTTGTCGAGCTCGCGTGGCCGGAGGACGGCGACGAAAGGGCTGAACAAACCCACGAGCTCGTCGTGCGCCTCGCTCCGCCGACCGTCGGCCTCTTTCCTGATTACGACCTCGCGCGTCAGACCATCGCGCAGATCGCGGCGGCCACGGCCGGCGTTGCCGTGGCGTCACCGGAATTTGTCTCGGACCCCCAATGGCTCGGCACTCCGTTTGTCGTAATGCCGCGGGTACGCGGCCACATCATCGGTGAAGTCGCCGTCTCCGACCCCTGGCTGAAAACGCTCACCGAGCAGCAGCGCGCGCAGGTGCACGAGAGCTTCGTTGCGGCAGTGGCCGCGACGCATCGCGCCGACCTCGCAGCCGCGGCCGGGATTCCCGTACGCGGGAACGAGGCCGAGGTCGATTTCTGGGTGGACTACCTCGACTGGTCGAGCGGCGGCACGCCCATTCCCGCCCTCGTCGACGCGCTCGAATGGTGTCGCGCACACCGACCCGCTCTCGAATCCGAATCCGTCCTGCTTTGGGGGGACGTTCGGCTCGGCAACGTGATCTTCGGCGACGATCTGATGGTGCGTGCCGTACTCGACTGGGAGATGACGTCGATCGGTGCGCGCGAGCACGACGTGGCCTGGTTCACCACGCTCGAATCCACGATGCGGTCGCTGCTCGGCAGCCACCTCGCCGGATTCCCCGACCGCGATGGAACGATCGCGCAGTACGAGTCGCTCAGTGGGCACACCCTGCAGGATTTGGGGTGGTACGAGATTCTGGCGTTGATCCGCAGCACTGCGATCCTGGCAAGAATCGGCTACCTACACCGAGACGCCGGATTGCCCAGCCCGTTGCCGATCGAGGACAACCCGCTCCTCGATTTGCTCGCCGCGCGTCTCGCGTCGGCCGACGGTACAGCAGGCTGACGCCATCGCGGTTTACGGCCGAAGCTACGGCGTATCAGTTGTACTAGATCAACCCCGCCGATCTCGTTGGAGCAGCCGAGATCGCTGAACGCCTGGGCTTGTTGCACGCTCCCAGCGTGCACGCATGGCGGCGGCGCTACGAGCACTTTCCCGAACCCATAGCGGAACTGAGGATGGGTCTGATCTGGCGGTGGAGCGAGGTCGAGGCGTGGGCGCGGCGGACGGGCCGTCCGCCGTCGTCGCGCCCCGCTCATTCCGGTTCCCGGCGTGGTGCGGGACAGTAGATCCGACTGAAACCGAAATGAAAGGCGTTGAGTTTAGTCTCGGAGTCCGAAGCCTGCGAGTGTGCGGTGTGGGTAAGCGGTCGAATGTGTTGCGGTCACGATATTGTTCGTGATAGCTCCGGTTTTGCCACGTCAGCAGGTGTGATCTGATATTGCGCAGAATCCTTGTGCTGCTTGGTTCCGGCGTCATTGCTGTGGGCACGCTTGCGGGATGCAACGCACATGTGCGCGGCGTCATCGTCTTTATTGGCGACTCAAATGGCGTGCGTTCGGCGCAAGCGATCACCGATCAATTGAGCGATCGCGACAATGGTTACGTGCCGGTCCTGTTTGTTCGTGCGGGTGCGGCGATCCGTTCGCAAGACTGCAAAGTATTCGACCGGGGCTGCATCGACAACTGGGACTTCTGGGGGATTCGACTCAATGAAGGACTGCGCAAAATTCAAGGTGATGCCTTCGTAGTCGAGCTTGGCATCAACGACACCATCTCGCCCGGCACGCCGACAACACGTGGATATTCGTCATACGACGACAAGATTGATTATCTGATGGGATTGCTTCCATCCAACAAGATGGTTCTATGGACGAACTTGCCGTGCTCATTGGAACCGGCAGGCAACCAGGCTGGCTGCCCGGTGGTAAACACGGCGCTCGCGAATGCGCAGTCGCGCTGGCCGAACCTCACGGTCCTGGACTGGGCGAGCGCTACCGCGGGTCACCCCGAGTACATGGTGCCTAACGATGTGCACTATTCGACCGCTGGACAGACGGCGTGGTCTTCATTCGTCGCGGCGGCACTAGACGCGAGAATCGCCGACCCCAGCGCCACGACCACTTCAACGAGCACGACCACTTCGACGAGCACGTCCACCAGCACGACCGTCCCCACTACTTCCACCACGGTGGGTGTGGGGTCGTTGGATCATCTCGTGCTGTCACCGGCGTCGGCGGCGATCAGTGCGGGGAACTCGCAGTCGTACACGGCGGAGGGGTTCGATCAGTTCAACAACGATCTCGGCGACGTGACGGGATCGTCGACGTTCACGATTGCACCCGATGGCTCGTGCGCCGATGCTGTATGCACGGCCACGTTCGCCGGTGACCACACGGTGACGGCAACGGATGGTACCGCGACTGGCACCGCGACCCTCACGGTGAATGCGGGGCCGTTGGATCATCTCGTGCTGTCACCGGCGTCGGCGGCGATCAGTGCGGGGAACTCGCAGTCGTACACGTCGGAGGGGTTCGATCAGTTCAACAACGATCTCGGCGACGTGACGGGATCGTCGACGTTCACGATTGCACCCGATGGCTCGTGCGCCGATGCTGTATGCACGGCCACGGTCGCCGGTAGCCACACCGTGACTGCAACCGACGGTACCGCGACTGGAACCGCGACCCTCACGTTAAACTGAGTCAGTCCAAGGTCCGCGTTGACACAGGTGGAATGTCATTTCGCTCACCGCCGCCACTGTCCGCTGGAGCGCAATCGCAACGCGTGGAGCGCATGATCATTCGCGCGCCAGACGGAAGCAGTGATCGGGGCAGACCGCCGATATGTTGCGAGGCCATGGATCAGCGACGCGTTCTGCTGTTCCCGCTTTCACGTTCCGCCGTCGCCGAAAGAACGTTTCACGCGGCACCTGGGACAAACCTCTGACCAAGGGCAGGGGCGGTTTGTCGCACCGCCCACGAGGGCACGAGGGCACGAGGGCTGAGTAACCACGATCGCAGGTCAGACGGCCTCCGCGCACTTCGCAGACTCGAGCGCGACGACGTTCGGTCCGCGTGTAGTCCACGAGATTTGCGCGACTCGGCGCGCGGCGTCGATTCGGTCGGCGACCGCGTCAAGCGCATCGCCCCACAACGCGGCGTATCGGTCGAGCGTTTGCGTGGCCGACGCGTGGCCGAGCATCGACTGCACACCTTTCACGCTGGCACCCGACGCAATAGCGAACGACGCCGTGGCGTGGCGCAGATCGTGGGGGCGTCGCGCCCCGGTACTTGCCATCGACCATCTCGCCGAGGCCGACCGCGAGTCGACCCAATGTGGGCACGCCGAGACACCCCACCTTGACGCAGTACGCGAAGGACGGGTCGTCCTTCTGCGGGCGTCCCGCGGGGGGCTGACTGTCGGTTTCCGCCCGAAACCGGAAAGAAAGCCGCAAATGTCATTGTTGGTGTGGAACATGGGCGCATGCGGGGCGCGCGCCTCTCGGGAGAAGGCCCATTCCCCAACCCGAGAACGGCGTCCAGGAGCGCGCAGACGGCTGGAAGTTCGACACCCTGGATCCTGGAGTCGACATCATGACCACCCTCGCCCCCACCTCGTCCGACGCCAGGGCGCTCATCGGCCTTGCCGAGCGCATGGGCATCCCGACCGAAGATGCCGTTCAGAGCGTCCTGCAGCACCTGACCAACCAGGAACTGTCCCAGGATTTCATCGACTCGCGCGAATCAGTCAGACTACGAAGCGCGTAGGCCGGAGTGCAGCCCACGCGAAACCAGGCCCTCCGCTTGGCTCACCCGGTGACGCTCCGGAGGAACGCCGCACCGTTGCCGAACCCGTCGAGACGGGCGTCGATCCCGCGCGACACCTCGCGGTACTCGGTGTCGGTCAGCCGCAGGTCGGCAACGGACTTCTGCACCCCCGCGTAGCGTCCGGGTTCGATGTAGTGGCGGTTCACCAGCCAGTCACGCAACGTCGGCCAGTCGCTGTCACCGTGGCGGTACTGCTGGATCCGGGAGGTGATCTCGCTCATTTGCCACTCCTCATCTCACCGTTCATCGTGACCCCTTACCCCGTTGATACGTTCTCTAACGGTCGTCGGGAAACAAAGCGTCGAGTCTTCGTCTGAACGTGGCGCTATCGCCCGTAGGACAGTTCGCGGCCGGTCAGCACAGGACCGAAGGATCGTCGGCTGGGCTTCTGCCGTCCGTGCACCCTGAGAGCCACGAACGCCCGCGGGACGGGCCTGGCGTCGGCGCCGTCGTTGCCGGTGATCGTCGGCTCGTCCGGAGCACCGCCGAACGTGAAGGCGGTGTCGGGCTCGGCGGGCGCGGCGACGGGTCCGCTGACGGTGAGCTTCACTGCGGGCGCGAACAACGGCAGCGCGATCACGGGCTACACCGCGACGTGCACGTCCCCCGATGGTGGTGTCGCCGGCTCGCAAACGGGGACGGCGAGCCCGATCGTGGTGTCCGGCCTCACGACGGCCAAGACCTACACGTGCACCGTGAGAGCCACGAACGCCCGCGGGGCCGGCCTGGCGTCGGCGCCGTCGTTGCCGGTGATCGTCGGATCGCCCGCAGCGCCGACGAATGTGTCGGCGGTGAAGGTCGTGAGCGGTCAGCTGACGGTGAGCATCACGGCGGGCGCGAACAACGGCAGCGCGATCACAAGCTTCACCGCCACATGCACGTCGAGCGACGGCGGTGTGGCCGGCTCGCAAACCGGGACGGCAAGCCCGCTCATCGTGACCGGCCTCACGACCACCAAGACCTACACG
>JALYLU010000049.1 GCA_030774075.1 Actinomycetota bacterium
CGGCTATCTGGAGGCCCACGACATGGGTCGCAAGCAGGTCTGGATCGCCGACCGGTTCCGGATCGAGAAACATCCCGACGACCTCATCGACGCGTACGCCGATCTCGACGCGGTCCGGGATGGCTTCGCGCGTTTTGACCTGCTCGACGAGCGGGTCCGGTTCCTGAAGGGGGAGCCGGGCGACGCATTGCGCGAGGCGCCGATCGGAAACGTCGCCCTGGTCCGCGTCGCTCCCAGCGCACCCGAAGACGTGCGAAGTGTGCTCGAGGCGCTCTACCCGCGGATCGTGATCGGCGGCGTCGTCGCGATCGAGGGCTGCGACGTTCCCGAGTGCCGGCAGGCCGTCGACGACTTCCTGTCGGGCTGGGGGATCGACGCGCCGCTCGACCGGGACGACTGGTCGACGGTCGTTTGGCGCAAGAATGGTCCGGCGAGATCGCCAGGAGGTGCCAGATCGCCGGGAGATAGCGGCGAGCTCGGCCGCCGGCGGGTTGCTCGTCTCGCCCGGCCCGCGCCGCCCGATGCCGTCGACCTGTCGGTGATCGTCGTCTTCTACAACATGCGGCGCGAGGCCGCGCGCACGTTGCACTCGCTGTCCCGCGCGTACCAGCGGGGGATCGACAAACTCGACTACGAGGTCATCGTCGTCGAGAACGGTTCTGCGCCCGACGAGGTGCTGGGTGAAGACTTCGTCCGGAGCTTCGGAGAGGAGTTCCGTTACGTCGATCTCGGCGATCGGGCCACGCCGACGCCCGGCGACGCGTTGAACGCTGGTCTCGAGCTCGCAAGGGGACGGCTGATCGCGTTCATGATCGACGGCGCGCACGTGTTGACGCCGGGCGTCCTGCGCTACGGCGTCACCGGAATCCGCACGTACGGTCCCGCGATAACGGTGACCCAGCAGTGGTACGTCGGGCCGGGCCAGCAGCCCGACGTGATGTACGCCGGTTACGACACCGCCTACGAGGACGACCTGTTCTCGAACATCGAGTGGCCGCAGGACGGCTACCGCCTGTTCGAGATCGGGCATTTCATCGGCGACCGCGATTGGTTCGACGGCCTGTGGGAGAGCAACTGCATCTTCGTTCCCCGCCGGTTGCTCGAGCAGACCGGCGCCTTCGACGAACGATTCGCCGAGCCGGGCGGCGGCTACGCGAACCTCGAGCTGTACGAACGGTTAGGGGCGATGCCGGGCGTCAACGTCGTGACGATCCTCGGCGAGGGGTCGTTTCACCAGCTCCACGGCGGCACCACGACGAACGTCGCCGACCCGAGCGATCGCCGGGCGACCATCACCGCGTTCGCCGACCACTTCGAGGCGTTGCACGGACGACCGTTTCGGGGAGCGGGCAAGACGCTGCACTACGTGGGATCGATGTTCCCGCGGGCGATGAAGACGCGCGCCCGGCGCAGGACGGGCGAGGCGTTCTACAAGGGAATCATCCCGCACGGTCCCGACGGCGTGCCCGAGACGCCGCGCCCGATACCGGACGATCTCCGGACGGGCTTCATCGAGGCGTACTGGAACAGCTTGGTGTGGCGCAGCTCGAACTGGCTCGGCCGCCCGATCCAGACGCCGCCGACCGACCTGATGATCTATCAGGAGTTGCTCACGAAGGTCCGGCCCGACTGGATCATCGAGACCGGGACCCTCAGCGGCGCGCGCGCGTTGTTCCTCGCGTCGGTATGCGAGGTCCTCGGTCACGGTCAGGTCGTGTCGATCGACGTGGAGCTCAACCCGAAGCGCCCGATGCATCCACGGATCACCTACGTCGAAGGTCGCGCGCAGGAGGAACCCACGGCGCAGCAGGTGCGCGAGATCGTCGGTGCGTCGCCGCGGGGCCTCCTGATCGTCGGGTCCCGGCCCGGGTCGAACCTGCGGATTCAACGGGAGTTCGAGGCCTACCGGGAACTCGTCGCGGTCGGTTCGTACGCAGTGATAGAGCAAACGGTGGTCAACGGCCACCCGGTTTGGCCGGGTTTCGGGCCGGGTCCCTTCGAGGCCGCGTCGCAGCTGCTTGCCCGCCACAGCGAGTTCGCGGTCGATACCACGATGGAGAAGTACGGCCTGACGTTCAACCCCGGAGGTTTCCTGAAGCGTCTTCGGTGACGCGTCTCCACGGACGCGCCTGAGACGACGCCGCGTCAGATGACGCCGCGCTCGTGAGCGTCGATCGCACGGGTCGCGGAATCCGCGACGATCGGCAGTGTCGTGGCAGGAACTTCGCCGAAGTAGAGACGCTGGTTCTGCGGCGGGGCGTACGGACGCCCGCGCAACGCGACGTACTCATCGTGCATCTCGCCCCACCCGAAGCGTCCGGACGTCGCCGCGCCTCCGTGGATCTGGTGAAACGTGCCCTCTCCGAGGAGGACGACGAGCTGCGTGCCGTCGAGCTCGCAGGCGCGGCGGAACAGGTCGTGGTTCGACAAACCGCCACCCGGGAGCACGAAGCTCTCGTCGAGGCCGCCGAGCTCCTCCCACAACGAGCGGGGCATGAACATCCCGTTGCTCTCACCCATCGGCCGGAACCAGCCGCGAGCCGACGACGCCGCGAGCGTGCTGACGGTAAAGAGCCGGTATCCGTCGCGGGCCCAGTCGATCTCTGCGAGCAGCGCGTCTTCGGCGACGCGGTCGTACGTCGCGTCCGTCGCGTCCATGTGCCGGGTGGGCCCGAGGTGCCACGCGAGGCTCGCCACGATCGGCCGGTCGGCGAGACGGCGCGCGAGCAGTGCGCGGGCGAGCAATCCGGGGCTCGCGATGCGGGCGCCGTCGAGGAAGAGCCCGATGAAGTCGGCGCTCGCCATCTGCAGCCCGAGGTTCGCGGCGCGGGCCGGCGCGGGCGGAGCGGGATCTATGCGCGTATGGCGTAGGCGTCCGGTGACGCGGTCGAACGCGGACGGATCGACGGGCTCGGGCGAGCCGTTGTCGACGACGATCACCTCGTAGTCGTCGGCGGCGATGTCGCGCTGGTACGGAACCGACAGCGACTGCAGCGTTCGCGGCAACTCCCGCGCCATGTCGTACGCGACCACGATGACGCTCAGGCTCGGCGACGGCGCGTTCAAAAGACCAAGGGCACCTGGTCGTTGGGATACCTCGACGGCGCGAAGAACCACGATTCGATGGCATAGCGCGTTTGCGTCATCGCCGGGTCGGCGGCAGTCCGGTGCAGGAACATGTTGTCGAACAACAACGCGTCTCCCGGTTCGAAGACAGGCCGGAGGATCGGCGCGCCGTCGGCGACGCGTTGAACGACGGGCTCACCGACCGACCAGTCGAAAAACGCGCCGGCCGTGCCGGTCTCGGCGAGTCGATCGAACCGGCGGGCAACGACGTCGAGGCCCGGCGCGGTATCGCCACAATGCGACAACGTCAGCCAGACGTTGACAGTGCGAATGTCGTTGCCGAGAAACGCGCCGTCCTGGTGCCAGTTCGTGCCGGACGTCGTCGGAACGCGGCGCAGTGTCCATTTCTTAACAGAGAGCGCGGGGCGCTCGCCCAGATACCCGGTCAAGGGTTTGGCGAGCCCGATCTCCTCGAAGGCTTCGAGTACGTCGAACATCGCCCGCGGGGAATCGACGGCCCAGACACCGCCGCCGTCGGTGACCCACTTGCGGTCCGGGCCGATGGAGTACCCGGGCGCGGGCATGAAGGGGGCGAACCAGGGCGTCGTTTCCGCGACGGGTGCGCCCTGCGAATGTGCAGCGAGTGCCGCGAAGACTTCGTCGATGTCGTCCTTGAGGCGAGCCACGATGTGCGGTGGGATCAGGCCGCGCACGAGAAGGCAGCCGTGGCGAATGATGCCGCTGGCCAAGGTCTCTGCCGACAGGTCGCGCCCGCACACCTCGGGAAGACCACTGGTCCCTCCGAAGAGGTCGGGCGGTGACGGTGGCCATGCGGCGAGGCCCGGCGACAGAACGAGGTCGGTGAATGCGTTGTGCCTGAGGCTCACGAGCCGCTGTTCGAGCCGAGGATCGCGTTGCTTTCTGTTCGCGGCGGTCATCATGTCGATGGCATCGGGACGCCGCCCGTCGCGTGCCATCGCGTCGGCGGTCTTCAGGACCGTATTGACCTCCTGGTCCCGTTCGGATGCGATCACGTTCCGACCTTCCTTGATCCCGGACGGTCAGACTACCGCCGGGTGGCCCGGATCACGACAGTTGGAAGTCAGACGATCAGTTCGACGTCGTTGCGGACGGGTCGACGATGCGAAACACGTGCACGGTTCCGCGCTGGAAGGCGAGGTGCAGCCGCCCGTTCTGCATCAGTGCATCGAGATGCATCGTGTGATGGAAGAGACTGAACAACTGTTTATCGAAGTAGACCCATTGTGCGTGATATCGCTGCACGAGCTCGTCCGCGTGTCCGTCGATACCCAGTTGGTTGATGTGCTCGACCAGATACTTGCGATCGTTCCAGTCCGCTACGGCCGCGCGATCGGAGAAGATCGGTCCTACCGCGAAGAGCGGGTGGAGACCATCGAGCGCGTACATCCACAACGACCCGTCGGCATTGACGTCGTTGACGACGACATCGCGCCGGCTGGAATGTTCGCGCAGCCACGCGAATGCCGCTTCGGACTCGTGAGTGACGCGGGCATCGACTTTGAAGCTGCGGCGCAAGAGGCGCGTGCTGGCCCTGTAGCCGTGGTAGCCCACCGTTGCGCTGAAGACCAGGGCGACGAACACCGAGGCGACGGCGAGCAGGTTGAGAGCATTCGCTTTCCCCAGCCGGCTGAAACGATCGGCGATGAAGGCAAGCGCAACACCGGCAAAGAAGGGGACAAAGAATGCCTGGTTGAAGCTCAGCCGTGCCGCGCTGTGATACCACGGCAATCCCAGAGCTTTGCTCAACGAGCCATTCGACACCCACACGAGCAATGTGAGACCGAGAACGAGCGTGTATCCAATAACCCAAGCGGGCCGGCGATTCCACACCCAGACCGCGACGCCCACGAAGGCAAGCACTGCGAGAAGGGTTTGCGGTGTCGGTGACTGAGGTATTTGCAGCGTCAGGATGCGCCCGACCGCACCGCGTACAGAGAGATGCGTCGTGAGAAAGATCGACGAACGTTCGGATACGCCGGTCACCAGCAGTCTGAGTGTCGGTGCGAACAGAACGACGACCACGAGCCCGACGCCGAGCCCGCGCATGAGGCACGTTCGGAGCATCTGCACCGACCGCGCCCGCCATGCGCGCTCGAGCACCAGCAGCCCGACGAGGACGAGGATCAGCGGCACCTGGCTCGTGTGCACCACGATCGCGGTGAACAGCAAGAGCCCGCCGGCGATGACGGATTCGACGAGGGCCCCGCGGCGGCCATCGTCGTCCATCGTCAGCGCCCGCATCGCGACTACGACCGTGATGGGAACCAGAGCCATACCCATGACGAGTGGGACGTCCCCGTAGCCGATGGATCCGTACGGGAACAGGACGAGCGCCGGAACGACGAGCGCGGTGAAGCCCGCCACGAGCGGTGCATCCCGTGCGAGCGTACGAGCAAGGACGAACATGCCGAGGGGCAGCACAACGGACGCGAACACGACGTCGAAGACGAGAAGCACCCGCCCGACGTCGGCGCCGGCGACTCGGACGGCGACCGCGGCCGACGCGTGCGCCCCAAGCGGATAGAACGAGGCCGATCGATACCTAGCGGTTGCATCGGACACGACGACCTTCGACACGTCCACCGAGTTCGAGTCGAGAACGCGTGCGACGAAGAATCCATGGTTCGAGGCATCGACCTCGGGTGGTACGAGACCGTGTCCATCGACGCCGCGAACCCAGACGAGGATCCCGCCGGCGATGGCGAGCAACAGCAGGCCCAGCGCGATCCGCTTTGCAAGAACGTCTCGCGAATCATCGGCGACGCCGCGTGGCGTCGTCCCATCGATCGGATGGGCGACGAGCACGACACGGCGCGTCCGATGCCTGCGTGCGAACGCGAGTGCGGCGAGGGCAACCACAACGACCGAAACGCTCGCGACGTCGAAGGGCAGCCGGACCAGATCAACAGCTTCGGCCACGACGAACACCGTTGCGAGGGAAAATGCCGGGATCGCTGCCCATGTCGCCAGGGAGCGAAACCGAAGTCGCAGCAACCACGCGACTACCGCGCCCGGAACGACGAGTACGGCCGCCGTCCCGGCGCAAGCACGCAACATGTCAAATACCTAGCACACGATCGTCGACGATCGACGGACAGCGAGGCGATGTCAGGAGGCGAAAAGCACGGCGCGGTCGCCGCTGACGTATTGCGGGTTGTGGTCGGCCTGCGGCGTCGCGAATTCGACGACGTCGAAACCCGCTATCTGCGCCATCTGCTCGAGCGCAATTCGATTCGGGATGAGGCTGAGCACGCGTCCCGTTGACGCGAGCGTGTTGTCGCCTCGTTCGGTTTGCACGGCAAAGCTCGCCTTCGACTCGTGCAACTGGCCGGTCTGGCCCAATCCGTGGACGATAGGTTGTGTCTGCCGGGTGAGCTGCGACTCGATCACGCAGAGGCTCTTCGTGCAACCGCGGGCGAGCCGCAGTACGCCCATTGGGTTCTCGACGTGGTAGATCAATCCGAGCACCAGAACAACGTCGTACGTTCCGAGCTCCGTCGCTTCGATCTCGAAGACGTCGGCCCGGCGTAGCTCGAGCGTCTCGGGCGAGATGTCAAAGTGGTCTCGCATGACGGCGGCGCGTTGGAGGTTCTTCTCGCGGACATCCACGGCAACCACGCGGGACGCGCCCCAATCGAGAAGACGGTGCGAGAACCAGCCCTCGTTGCATGCGAGATCGAGAGCTGTTGCCTCATGGCCGGCAGCCGCGAGCGCGGCGCGAACACGCGGCTCGATCAGCTCGGCGCGAGTGCGATGGATGCTCGGCAGTTCCGAATTCGCGACTCGCACCTCGTTTCCGTCGCGAAGTCGCCAGGGGTAGATCCATGGCGGACCCTTGAGCTCTTGCTCGAGCGAGGTCATACGACTGGACTCTACATTGACGAGTTCACCGTTAGTCCCGATCAGGAGCTTCGCGCGCTCACGCGATGGTGTTCCGGGCTAAGGGGCCATCCGTTCCAGGATTTCCACAGCTCGGATCTGCTTCGAGCGAACCGAGCTTCCACTCGACTACGCCCCCGACCTTGTAATCACCGCCGCAAGCCATGAGTGGTTGGCGTGTTCGCAGTTCCTCACGACCCGCACGATCGCGGGCGCGTGCGCAGACGAAAGTTGAGCTTCCGCCTGGTTCAAGCGACGACGTACCCGCGAGACCCTTTCGACATGAACGGGACGCGGCGTCGCACCCACCGAAGCGAGGGCGACGCGGCGAAATGCAGAAGATGTAGGTCCAAGTCCCGACACCGGAAAGCCGGACGGGTCCGCCGGTCAGGTCAGGACAACAGGCCGGATCTCGGGTCACGGCATACGCGAAGTTGGTGCCGATTGTCGTTCATCCCCCATCACGGAGACAGCAAGAGCCATGACGCCGACGACACCCGCGAAGCGATGTGGTCGGAGAAAAGGCGGAGTCATCAACTAGTGCGCCGGGTCCTCGATTTCGACGACCTGGAAGTATTCAAGGTTGTCCAGCTGCGGGAGTTGCGCGACACTTCGAATGCGGGGTGGCGGACGGTACTGAGACGTGACGCCCGTAAGGATGCGGTTGACGAAGTTGGGCCAATCGGCGAGCCATCGGATGTGGCGCTCGCGCATATAGCGCGCGGTGAGTCCCGGTCGGAGCGGCGATGGGGCATCCGGATTCACTACGCCGTCGAGGTTGATGACCTTAAGGCGTCCGTCCGCGAAATAGCTCAGGGCCCCGCTCTGGAATGCCCCGATCACGCTGCCGCTCGGTGGAATGCGAACTACCGCGCGCGCGGGCTCGCGGTAGCCGGTCGCGGCGTCGGTACCGAAGTGAGGCCGGTCGTCGCGCAGCATGGAGAGGTCAGTCCGGGCCGCGCCGATCGTCAAGATCCCGACGGCGGCTGCAACGGCGATCAACCCGGGATGTGTCCGCCGTCGCGTCGCTCCCGCGAGTCGCCCGATGATCACGGCGATCGCCAGCGTGAGCGTCAACCTCACCGGGGCGAGATATCGCGTGAAGAAGTACCCCACGCCGAACCACGCGTAGAACACCATTAGGCCTGCGGCAAAGGCTGGCAACACAGCGACGAACGCGTTGGCGCTGTCTCCGTCTCGTGTCGGCCCGATCGCCGAATCCTCCCGGAACGATCGGCGCAACCACGCGATCGAAATGGCGGCGAGAGCCAAGAGAAACGCGAAGAACAGAAGCCATCCCCAACCCGTGCCGTGATGCAGTCTGAGCCGTAGAGAGGTCAGATTCGAGAACGGCCCTCCGCTTACAGCCCCCGCTACCTCGGCGGCACTCTGTTTCGACAGCGGCTTGACAGTCGCCAGGCGGTGGAGGGCTGAACCGCTTGTCGGAATCGGTGTGCCGAAGGTGACGATGCAAAACAACCACCACGGCGCGAGGGTCAGCGCTCCGCCGATCATTGCCGGCAGGATCCACTTACGCGGGCCGCGGCATATCTGGACGACCGCAAGAAGAGCGACGAGCAACAGTGCGTCGACGCGCGCGAGTACCGCGAGTCCGGCCAGCACACCTACTACGGTCCAGCGCGGTGTGCTCGCACGATCGTTCGCCCAGACACACGCCGCAACGAGGCTGACCTCACACAAGAGCGCCAACGAGGTCTCGAGCCCACCGAGCGCCAGAGTCACAGCGACCGGTGAGATTGCCCAAAGTACGGCCGCCACGACTGCCGCGATACGTCCCGCTATCCGGAAGGCAATCCACGATAGGACCGCAACGATCATCACGTCGACGACGACGAGCAGAAGCAAATCGATCCGGAGCGCGGCGTCTGCGCTGTCGGTCATCCAGTACACCGGGATCATCATGAACGCCAGCAGCGGCTGGAAGCCGCTCGTCAACGTGGACCCATCGGCGGTGGGACCGTGAAGACGCGCCATCGACCGAGCGATGGTCAACGTGTAATACGTGTCGTCGGAAACGAACCTACGATCCAGCGTCGCGATCGGACGGACAACCAATGCCAGACGCAAACCGAGACCCAATAGTGCAGCGCCAACAACTACAAAGACACTTAGATCGAAACGGCGGCCGGTTACTCCGCGGCTTGGAGCAACGCGGGTCCGAGAGGACGAAGTCATTTCGACCATCGTCGGCGAAAATCGATAAGTCGCCGCGGTTCTCGCGTCGTTGTCGCTTGACGCAACTCGTCAGGGCCTCCCGCTCCACGTCTAATCGGAATCAGCAGAACGCACGTTACTGGCATAGCTCCCGACGACGCTGTGGTTGGAGTTCACCGCTTCCGGACGCTGTTGCGCGCAGAGCACTGACGTGCGAGCCGAGCGAAAATGTTCGGGTTCGGCACCGATGGCCGCCAAGATCTACACGAAAGATCGCGACGCGGTTTGCTGCGAGAAGCAATCAGGGCGGACTCCGCCATGTGTCCCCGCTTTCGCCGTGGCGAATCACGCGTGAGGACGCCGAGGGCCGCCGCCGGTCCCATATCGATGCACGCCTCCGAGCAGGCCGTGCGCGTCGAGTCCGAGTGACTCGGCGACCCGCTGAAGCCGTTCAAGCGACGGAACCGTCCGATCGTGCTCGATGTCCGCGAGGAACGAGGTCGAGATGTCGGCCCGGGCGGCGAGCGCAGCGAGCGTAAGCCCCGCGTCGCTGCGGAGTTGCCGTATTCGCTGGCCGAGAGTGAGGTTGCCGATTCCGTGAAGGTACAGCCGTGGTTCGACATCCTCTTGAATGTTACGTGGACAACGTATACGCTGTCAACGTACCTCAGGGGAGGTCGTCTTGTGACGACTCGGAACCAGGATCGCGACGATTTCGGCTTTCCCTACGCCTCCAACGATGGCTCCAGGACTGTGATCACGAGAGCGTCATCTCGGCGCTCGCGAATCTTCGATCCGACGCGTTTTCCGTCGACGAGGTGGTAGACAGCGATCCTCGACCACGCAACTGATACCGATCCGCTTTCAAGCGTCTCTCGTGGTTCTTGTCTGCGTGGGCGGGGCGCGGCTTCGCTCGCTCGCGCATCCGATGACTGCGCGAACTGTGCGCCTGGTCGCGACGTTCACTCTGCGACGCGCGTCTCCAACGCAATGGTCGATCGCTTGGCGCGATGAGGCGGTGCTCACTGTGTCCACGGGCCGCGGAGACCAAGACGAGGACGAGGTAACGGGGGTCGATCGTGCGCGCGAACGGCAGAACTGGTGGTAGGCCGTTTGGGGACGGCGCGAAATCCTTGACGCCAGGCGGGCGGCGGGTCGCGGACACGCCTCCACGGGTGCGTGGAACGCGATTTCGCGAAATCCGGAACGCGGCGCGGAGGCGCTCCTGGCGGAGGCGGTCCCTTCGCCGCTGTACCCGTACCAACGGGGAGGCGGATCACAGGGCCACCGTTAGTGCTGGCCCGATTTGGAATCGAGGCTCGCTATGACGCTGACAGTTCGCGCGAACTGGATTACAGGGGCACCATGACCTCACAGCAGTTCATTCGGCGAGAACCTGATTAGCGTCGAGGGCGACAACTCGCGCGCAGCCTCGGCAGAAGGTCACGATCGCTCCGAAGCCGCGGGTGACGTCGACAACACCCGCGGGCGCGTTATGGAGCATCACGATTTCGGGATGGACGCCCCAGTTGCTCGCCCCGCAAGACTTACAACGTGAACCCTTCCCAGCCATCAACTGCTGAATCTTCTCTTGCTGTTGTGCGTCGAGCGGCATGATCGGGTTTCCTCGCGGCGGGGTATCGGCGGGACGCTACGCCGGACCATGCCAGGCCGCCATGAGTGGTAGTGGGTCAGCGCTGGCAGTGGGTCAGTGTGAGCCTCCGGCCTCGGTCCCGGCAACCACTCGAACCGTACGCCGACCGGTTCGCGAGAAAGTCGCACTGGTCCTGCGAGAACGAGGCGAAGCGACCGAGCCGAACGAACAGCACGAAGGAAGACGCCTCGACCGCGATGAAGGTGCCGAGGCGACTCGGCGGGCGTTCAACCGCACAACGCAACCACCTTGTCAGGGGGAGCAGCCCGGGGAACGAGCCGCAGTCGGAGCGGTCCGACAAGGGCGACCAGTGCGTCGGAGTCGAGGTGCCTTGGAGCGGATTGTCCGCTGTCGGGCGCTAGATAGACGACGTCGATGCGACCGGACTTGGCTTGCAGCGAGTCGTCCTTGTGGAGCACGCGCACGGCTGGGTGGCGCAGTGGTCGGCACGGTTTGGGGCGAGCGAAGGATGGCCGGAGCGCCAGGCTGAGGGTCTCGGTGGCGAGCTGGTCTCGTGTGAAGGGTCCCGGCAAGGGCAAGCGGCCCGACGGCACGCTGTCGAGGAGCCAGCCGATTGTCAAGTCGGGACTAAACGCGTACGGCGACAATGTCCTCGGCAGGTCCTTGGCGATCGGATTTCTCGCGACCGAGAGAATGAACGATCGCGAGCCTCGTGTTTGCGCGACCAGCCCGTCGGTCCCATCGACGAAGGCACGAATGTTGCCCGGAATGCCGAGCGCCAACGCGAGGATCGCGAACGGTGCGAGTGCCTTCCATCGCTTTGCGACGTTCTCAGCCGCGAGGGCGAGCGCGGGGAGCATCATCACAGCGGCAACATCAAGGTAGCGACTGACATTCGAAGGCTGGACACCGAAAACGAGCGCCCCGCGCCCCGTCCCCGTTATGAACAGGAAGACGGGAGCGCCAACTAGTAATGCAAGGGGTGCGGTAGGGAGTCTCCATGCGGAGCGGTCTCGCGGTCTGACCCATATCAAGGCGAGGCCGCTGACTAACAGGACAATGAGCGCCGCGCCGACGCCGGGCAAATGGCCAAGGGCGCGAAACGTAGCCCATAGGTTCCGCCCCATGAAGCGCGCCGCCTCGCCCAACGTCGCGTGCCGGACGTAGCTCTTTCGACCGATGACAACCCACCACATCAAGAAAATCGTTCCGAGCGGGGCGGCGTGCAAGAGCGCGACGCGCCAGCCGCGCCGAAGGAACGCGGCGATCACGACGACGATCACCATCGCGACGGCGGGGCCTGCACTCATCAGGGCTGCGACTCCGAGCAGGAGCCCAATCACGTCTCGTCGATCGGTCGGTCCGTCGTGGTCTATTAGCAGCAAATATCCGAGGCCGCATGCGAGCGCGGCACCCCACGCCATTTGCCAGGCGAACTCGACGTTGAAGTATCCCGCGCCGAACAATAGGTACGCCGAAGCCGCGAGGGTCGCGAGCCATGGTCCAATACCGGCCCTCCGCATCACTGCTCGCAACAGCGCCGCGACTGTCAAGTGCAGCAACACTGCGATCACGAGATACGGCAGATGCGTTCGCAACCCGACGAGCCACCACAGGAGGCGATATACGAGGATCGGGAGTGTCGACCAGTGCTCGTTGTGGGGCCGGAAAAGATCACCGAGGTCCCAGGCCGTACGGGTGGCTATGGGATCCCACTCGTCGGCCGTGAACCAGATCGAACGGCCGAGCGTGATGAGGAATGGCAACGCGAAGGTCTCGACGGCGACGAACGCGCCGAGTGCGACACGCCCGGTTCGATCTGCGGTCGCGAGGTCTCGCGACCCGCCCGAGCGCCTGGTCAGTCCTCTCGCCAAATCTGGCGCGACGCCATTGCGCTCCTGCATTAGTCGCGGCTCATTGGCGCGACCGGTTCACGAGAGTTGCTCGCCTACGCGTCGGGGAGTGCGAGGAGCCTCGGCAGCCTGCCGCTTGCGTTCGCCCACCGCACCACCTCTTCTCGCCGCCTAATCCGACCTGCCTTGAGTTCAGCGCCCGGCTCCGGGAAGTCCCGAGCCGTTCCTGTGCAACACGTCGACGCGCTGCCGGGAGATCCCGAGCAGTTCCGCAACCTCGGCGACGCCAACGAGATCGAGCTTCTCGCCCACCTCGTCACCGTAACTGGAGCTGAGGACATCGTAGAGGGATAGTTGACGACGATCGTCAACAAAGACGGCCGCATGCCTGACGACCACAGGGCTCCGACCGACGATGATCTCTTCGCCAAGCGCCTTGCGAAAATGGCTCCAGGACCGAGACTACCGTTGCGATCGGTCCGCGTGAATCGTTCCCTGGTCGGGAAGTCGACGGGGCGCGCGATATTCGTGCAGGCGTTTCCGACGACCGAGCCCTCTTGCTCATCGAAGCGACTAGGAGGGATGGCGAAAACGGTTAGCGAAACGGATTGATGCCACATCGCAAAAGCGCTTGGGCGTACTGGTCTGCGAACCACCGCGCGCCCGCCGCGTTCTCATGCGGTGGCAGTCCGCTCCAGTGCAGAAGACCGAGAGGTGCGTGGATCAGCGCGTCCCAGTCGACCACCGGGTACTTCCGCGGGTTCTGCCGATGCAGTTCGCGGATCCTCGCGTCGATGTCACGCGCGACCGTCCCGCCGGCCCGCTTGTCGAGATACGTGGAGATGGTGGTAAGGACAACGCATCCGACAGGGTTGGTATCGGCGATGAGCTGATCGAAGTCGCTGAGTGATCGGCTGTACCCGCGAGCCTGAATGGCGTTGTTGGTTCCGAGGTTTTCGATGACCGCCGCGACCGGTCGGTCACGACGTAGAGCATTTTGCAGATCGGGCAGCATCTGGTCGATGCGCTGTCCACTCCTGGCCGTTATCGTTACCTCGTAACCCGAATCGAGTGCCCGCCGGATATCCGGACTCGCGACACGGAGCAGCGAGTCGCCGATACCTACGACATGCTTCCGTCCTGTCATGCCGTGCGCGCCACATGCCCCAAGGACCGACATGAGAC
>JALYLU010000050.1:0-13032 GCA_030774075.1 Actinomycetota bacterium
GGCCCCGGCCTCGTCGATGTCGCCGCCGACGATCGTCGCGCCGGCGGCCGAGAGCATGTGCGCAGACGCCTTGCCGATCCCGCTCGCAACGCCGGTCAGCACCGCGACCTGGCCCGACAAGTCGAACAGCTCCTGCACGCGAGTCACGAGACACCTTTCGGTCGTTCCGGCGAAAACCGTTCGGGAGCCTACGCACCGGCCCGAGACGGTGCCCATAGAGGCACGGCAAACCTCTTGGACGGGTCCGAATCGGCGAACTCGGTCGACGACGGTGGCTCGGGTGCGCCCGCCGCGCGACGGATCGCCCACAATGTTCACGTGATCGACGTTCACGTGATCGGCAACCCGTGATTGCGATCGTCGCGCTCGGAACTCGCATCGGCGACGTCAACGTGCTCGCGTATCTCGCCGCGTTCGGCGGCGGAGTCGTGTCGTTCCTCTCGCCGTGCGTGCTGCCCCTCGTGCCCGGCTATCTCTCGATGGTGTCCGGTCTCGATCTCGCCGAGCTGCAAGACCAGTCGCGGGTACACGCTCGGCGCATCGTCGCCACGACCGCGTGGTTCGTCGCCGGATTCGGCGCGGTGTTCGTCGCGTGGGGACTGTCGGCCACTGCCCTCGGCCGGCTGTTGCGAGACCACCAGAGCCTCCTCACGCGCCTGTCAGGCACGCTGATGTTGGCGATGGCCTTGTTTCTCCTCGGCTCCCTTTTCCTGCGCGCGCCGTGGCTGTACCAGGAGAAGCGCTTTCATCCTCAGCTCGGTCACTTCGGCAACGCCGCGCCCGCCATCGCGGGGGTGGCGTTCGGCTTCGGCTGGTCGCCGTGCATCGGCCCGATCCTCGGTTCGATCCTCGGCATCGCGGCGAACCAGCATCGCGTGTGGGCCGGTGGCACGCTGCTCGCGGTCTACTCCCTCGGCCTCGGCCTGCCGTTCCTGCTCACCGGCCTGCTCCTCGGCCGGCTCGGCGGCGCGCTCGGCTGGGTGAGGCGCCACTTCGTGCTCATCGTCGGCGGCTCCGCCGCGGTCATCGGCGCCTTCGGGCTGCTGCTGATGTTCGACGAGCTCTCGCGCTTGAGCCTGCATCTGCAGACGTGGCTCACCGACGCGCACCTCGAGTGGTTGGTGGAGCTCGGTTAGCGGAGCCCGGTAAGTCGGGTCAGGCGTCCTGCGGCGCGCTCTCGGGCACTTCCATCAGCGGTTGGCGAATCAGCTCGACCTGGATGCCGTCGGGATCCTTGAAGTACACCGACTCCTTGATCCCGCGGTCGGGCCCGATATACGCCACGCCCGCGCCGTCGAGCCTGCCCTTCAGCATCTCGAACGTCGGGGGCGTCACCGAGATGGCAACGTGCTGCACACCGCCGAGGCCTTCCGGAACCGGCTCGAGGCCGAGGCCGGGGAAGTCGAAGAACGCGAGCATGTTGCCCGCGCCGATGTCGAAGAAGAAGTGGGACGAGCCTTCGTAGTCGCGGTTTTCGAACAGCTCGACGAGAGGGAATCCGAGCACGTCCTGATAGAAGGAAATCGTGCGCTCTGGATCGGCACAGATCAACGCGAGATGATGCACCCCGCCACCGTTCGACACCTCGCGATTCTCCGCGGGACGTAGGTAACGTTCGCGCAGCTCCGCGCGCCGCTCAGCTAGGGCCGTCAGGTCGCGTTCGAGAGTCGCCATGCCTTCATCATCGCGCGAAGCTCAAAGTATGAATACCGTGCGGACGCAGCGGAGGTGCGCCGAAGGGCGCGCCGCAGCGAGGGAGCCATGAAAACCGTGCGGACGCAGCGGAGGTGCGCCGAAGGGCGCGCCGCAGCGAGGGAGCCATAAAAACCGTGCGTACGCAGCGGAGCCAGGATGGCGCACCGAGGGAGCCATGAGGATCGGCGTGTCCTTGAGGAGTGGGTACGCGCCGATGGACGCGCGGCTCGGTGCCCGGTGGATGGTCGAGCGGGCGAAGGCCGCGGCCGAGGCGGGCCTCGACAGCCTCTTCGTCGGCGACCACCACAACGTTCCGGTTCCCTACTACCAGAACGTCCCCATCCTCGGTCGCCTGCTCGCCGAGTGGGACGACCGCCCGGCGGGAGCGCTGTTCCTCCTGCCCTTGTGGCATCCGGTGCTGGTCGCGGAACAGATCGGCACGCTCGCCGCGATCGCCCGTGGTCCCTTCATCATGCAGTGCGCGGTCGGCGCGGGCGACGAGCAGTTCCGCGTCTTCGACACCTCGCCGCGCGAGCGCGCGACGCGCTTCGAGGCCGCGCTCGAGATCGTGCGCACGTTGTGCCACGGTGAGTCGGTGACCGTCGCCGACGGACCGTGGAAGATCGACCGGGCCCACATCGCGCCGGTCCCGCCGGAGCCGCTCGAGGTATGGATCGGTGCCGCGGCTCCGCGCGCCGTCGATCGCGCGGCCCGTCTGGGTGACGCCTTCCTGATCGGCCCCGAGGCGACGCCGGCCGAGGTCGATGCACTTGTGCAGAGCTACCGGGATGCGTGCGTGCGTCACGGCCGCGAGCCAACCCGGATCGCCGTGCGCCGCGACGTGCACCTTGCCGCCACCGACGAGCAGGCGGCCGCCGTCGCGGACCCGATCGTCGCCCGTGGATACCGCGGCTTCGACCCGTCGGCGGTCGTGATCGGCGGACCCGGCCGCGTCGCCGACGCGTTCGCGGGGCTGCGCGCATCGGGTTGTACCGACGTCATCGTCCGCCACCTCGCCGACGAGCAGGACCCGGTGTTGCGGTCGTTTGAGCAACTCGCGACCGTCCGAGCCGCACTCCGGTGAGCCTCGATGCTCGCCCGCCCTGCCGTAGGCGCGGGCAGATCCCCGCCTGACCCGGCGCGCGCGGCATGCTTGCGCCGTGGAACTCCTCTGGATCGATGCTCCCGCCGAGCTGGCCGAGCTCGTCCGGATCCTCGCCGACGAGCCGCTGTACGCGCTCGACACCGAGTTCCACGGGGAGCGCTCCTATTGGCCGCATCTGGCGCTGATCCAGATCGCGTGGCTCGACGGCGTCGCCTTGGTCGATCCGCTGACCGTCGACCCTGCTCCCCTCGGAGCCCTTCTCGCGGGGGAAGGCTGCATGGTCGCGCACGCGGCCGATCAGGATCTGACGATCCTCGAGCGCGCGTGTGGGTGCGCGCCGTCCAAGCTGTTCGACACGCAGGTCGCCGCGGGGTTCATCGGCATGGGGACTCCATCGTTGGCGGCGACGGTGGAGAAGCTGCTCGGAACCCGGCTCACCAAAGGCGACCGGCTCACCGATTGGACGCGCCGGCCGTTGCGCGCCGAGCAACGGGTGTACGCGGCAGCCGACGTCGAGCATCTCCTCGCGTTGCACGACGAGCTCGTGCGACGGCTCGAGGTGATGGGCCGGCTCGAGTGGGCTACCGACGAGTGCGACGAGCGGAGGCAGCGCATCCGGACGCGGCCCGACCCCGAGACCGCGTGGTGGCGGATCAAGGGGGCGCGCCAGCTGCGCGGGAACGGGCGCGGCGTCGCACAGAAGGTCGCGGCGTGGCGCGAGCGGACGGCCGAGGCCCTCGACGTGCCCTCGCGCTACGTGCTCTCCGACCTCGCCCTGGCGGGTGTCGTGCAGCGTCCGCCGCGCAGCCGCGACGACCTGACGGGCATCCGCGGGATCGACGGACGGCTGCGGGACCACACCGCCAAGGACCTGCTCGACGCCGTCACCGCCGGCATCGAGCTCCCGTCGTCGGAATTGCTTCTCCCCGAATCCGACCGCATCGATCGGTCGCTCGCACCCGCGGTCACGGTGCTGGGCGCCTGGCTCGCGCAACGCGCCTCCGAGCTGGATCTCGACCCCTCGTTGCTCGCAACCCGCGCCGAGCTCACCCAGATGTTGCAGGATCGTCCGAGCCGCCTCGCGACGGGCTGGCGGGCGGATCTCGTCGGCGAGCCGCTGCAACGACTGCTGCACGGCGACGCCACGCTCAGGATGCGCGACGGCGGGCGCCGTATCGAGTTGGAAGACCGGTAGCGTCGGCGCAATGGCTCGATTCAAGGTTGGTGTGCAGCTCCATCCGCAAGCGACGACCGTCGAACAGCTGCGCGCCGCGTGGAACTCCGCCGACGCGCTCGAGGTCGACAGCATTTGGCTCTGGGACCACTTCTTTCCGCTCTACGGCGATCCCGATGCCGCGCACTTCGAGGCGTACGCATTGCTCGCGGCGATGGCGGCCGACACTCGTCATCCGCAGCTCGGCGCCCTCGTCACGTGCAACTCGTACCGCAATCCGAGCCTGCTCGCCGATATGGCTCGCACCATCGACCACATCAGCGACGGTCGATTCGTGCTGGGCATCGGCTCGGGATGGTTCGACCGCGACTACCGCGAGTACGGCTACGAGTTCGGCACAGCCCCCTCACGGTTGCGCGACCTGAGGCGCGATCTGCCGATCGTGATGGACCGCCTCAGCCGCCTGGAACCGTCGCCGCGCGGCCGGCTCCCCATCCTGATCGGCGGGAGCGGCGAGAAGGTGACGTTGCGGCTCGTCGCGGAGCATGCCGATGCGTGGAACACCTTCGGACCGCCGGAGAGCTTCGCGCAGAAGAACCGGGTGCTCGACGATTGGTGCGCGCGCCTCGACCGCAAGCCGGGTCAGATCGAGCGCACCGTCGCCATCAATGCCAGCGAGGTCGACACCTGGCCTGCATACCTCCACGCGGGTGCCGAACACCTGATCGTGATGGTCGGCCCACCGTTCGACATCGCGCCGGTGGAACGACTCTTGCGTGCCGCGCGCGACTGACGGACCTCCGCCGTTCGCGCGTTGCGATTCCTCCCGACGGCGTTCAGGTGGAGACGGGCGTGTCCGCGAGCACCTCGCCGATCCGGAGCAGCTCCGGTGTGGCCGAACCGAGCGAGAACTCGTAGCGCTTCAGCCACAGGAAGTAACGGTGGATGGGGAAGTCGACGTCGATGCTGATCCCGCCGTGGATGTGCAGGGCGGCGTGGCCGATCCGGTTCCCACCGTCGGCGGCCCAGAACTTCGCGGTCGCGACCTCGAGCGGGTCGTCACGCCCTTCGTCGAGGTGGGTCGCCGCCTGCAGCATCGTGAGCTCGATCGCCTGATTGTCGATGTAGCAGTCGGCCATGCGCTGCCCGACGGCCTGGAAGGTTCCGATCTGGCGGTCGAACTGCTTGCGCTCCGTCGTGTAGTGCGCGGTCAGTCGAAGCGCCTTGTCGGCGACGCCGGACACGACGGCGCAGGTCGCGACCGTCGTGCGGTTGAGCGCGAACGCGAGGATCTCGCTCCCCTGCTCGGGTGTTCCGAGCCGGGCGTCGTCACCGATGCGCACGCCGTCGAGCCGGAGCTCGAACAGCGGCTCGTGGTTCATGATCTGCTGGCGTTCCAGCGTCACGCCGGTCGCGTTGGTGGGGACGAGGAACACACCGACACCGTCGTCGACGCGCGCCGGGACCACGACGAGCTCGGCCGCGGCCGCGCCCGGGACACTCCCCTTCAACCCGTCGAGCCGCCAGCCGTCACCCTCGCGCGTCGCGGTCGTCGCCGGCCGCTCCGGCTCGCTGCCGTACTCGACGAGCGCGGCGGTGAGCAGTAGATCGCCCGCAACGACCTTCGACAGCACCGCGCGCTGCGCGTCGGTGCCGAAGCGGGCAATCGGCAGCGCCGCGCTGACGAGGGTGGGGATCATCGGGAGGGGCGCGACGTGGCGTCCGACCTCACGCAACACCATGCACAGATCGAGGAAGCCGAAACCGAGCCCGCCGACGGTTTCCGGCAGGGCGATGCCGAGCAGGTTCGCCTTCGCGAACTCGCGCCACGTGTCGAGGTCGTACCAGTCGTCGGACCGGTCGCGCTCTTTCAAGTGCTGCAACGTCATCCGGTCCTCGAGGATGCGCGCGGCCAGACCGGCGAGCTCCTGCTGTTCCTCGGAAAGTGCGAAATCCATGGTTCGTCTCCTGGGTCAGCGCGGGCTTCCGGGCATGTTGAGCCCGAAGATCGCGATCAGGTCTCGCTGCATCTCGTTGGTGCCGCCGCCGAAGGTCAGGATGTGCATGCCGCGCAGCATGCGCTCGACCCGGCCCCGCACCACGGCGCCGGGCGACTTGCCTGCGATCGGTGCCTGGTCGCGCATGATCTCCATCAACAGGCGCGCGGCTTCCATGTAGAACTCGGTGCCGTACACCTTGATCGACGATGCGTCGGCCGGATTCAGCGCCTCGCCGTTCTGCGCGAGCCACGCGACCCGCCAGTTCGCGAGCTTCAGGAACTCGAGCTTGGCGTGAACGCGCGCGAGGTTGACCTGCACCCATTCCTGGTCGATCACGCGCCGGCCGTCTGCGAGCTTCGTCTCCTGCGCCCAATTGCGGACGTCGTCGAGCTGGCGCTCCACGACACCCGACGAGCACAACGTCACGCGTTCGTGGTTCAGCTGGTTCGTGATGAGGGACCAACCCTGGTTTTCGCCGCCAACGAGGTTGCCGACCGGAACCCGAACGTCCTCGTAGTAGGTGATGTTCGTGTTGGTGTCGCCGAAGTTGTCGATCTTCTTGTACGAGAACCCCGGCGTGTCGGTGGGCACGATGATGATCGAGATGCCCTTGTGCTTCTTCGCCTCCTGGCTCGTGCGCACCGCGAGCCAGATGTAGTCGGCACCGCTGGCAAGACTCGTGAAGACCTTCTGGCCGTTGATCACGTACTCGTCGCCGTCGCGCACCGCGCGAGTCTTCAACGACGCGAGGTCGGTGCCGGCGTCGGACTCGGTGTAGCCGATCGCGAAATGGATCTCGCCCTTGAGGATCTTGTCGACGTAGAAGTTCTTCTGATCTTCCGAGCCGTACCGCATGATCGTCGGCGCGACCGAATTGATCGTGAGCATCGGCACCGGTGCACCCGCGCGCATCGACTCGTCGAAGAACACGAACTGCTCGACCGGGGTCATGCCGCGGCCGCCCCACTCCTTGGGCCACCCGACCCCCGCCCAGCCGTCGCGACACATCTGCTTCCAGACGTCCTTCGAAACCTGGCCGACACCCTCACCCTTGCGCAGGTCGTCCTCGACCTCGGACGTCAGCAGGCCGTCGTAGTACGCGCGCAGCTCGTCGCGCAGTGCCTCTTGCTCCTTGCTCAACCCGACGTACATCTGGCCTCCGCCACTACTCGACAGCATGGTCAAGGGATAGAACGTGTTCCATCTTCGTCCTCTGAGCTGTGACGTGTCGAACGACGGCCCCGCTCCTGGCATCCCGAGGGGGTCGCGCCACCGGCGGCGGGCTCCCCTGGGCCAGACTGGCGGCCGATGAAGCGCGCTCTCGTCTTCTTCGCGGCGCTCCTCGTCGTCGCCGGCAGCATCGTGGGCGTTGTCGTCGCGAAGACCCACAAGGACAAGGTCACGCTCCCGAGCCGCGAGGTCGACACCTTCCTGCACGCGTGGGCTCGCGACGACCCGACCGACATGGCCACGCTCCTCGACTCGCCGCCCACCGATCTCACCGCCGCGGTGTCGGGCCTGGTGCGGGCGGTTCCCGGCAGCTCGGCGACGTACACGCGAACGGCCCTTTCCGGTACCTCGACCGACGCGAGCGCGAGGTACCACGCGAAGGTCGCCCTCAAGGGCCTGGGCGCGATCGAGTGGGACGGCGCACTCGCGCTCGTCCACTCGAAGGCGGGCTGGCTCATCAAGTGGAGTCCGAACGATCTCTTCCCAGGGCTGGGCACCGGCCAGCACTTGACGGTCGAGCGAATCTGGCCCGCGCGCGCCCCGATCCTCGCCGCCGACGGCAGCGTGCTCGTTGGCGACGAGGCAATCGTGCAGGTCGGCCTCGAACCCGATCACATCAAGACCCCGGCCGATCTCGCGGCCGTGAAGTTCGGTATGAAGTCGTTGCTCGACGTCGACCCGGCGACGATCGACAAGGTGCTGCACGCACCCGGGGTACGGCCGTTCTACTTCCTCCCGGTCGCCACGGTCTCGCGGCTTCCGGCCGAGCGTTACAAACGCATCCACGATCAGCTGGTGCCGATCAATGGGATCATCTTCCGGGCCGCCCAGGGCGTGGTCTCGGTCGACACCGCGCTCGGCGCGGCGATACTGGGCAGCGCCGGCGACGTCACGGCCGAACGGCTCCGCCAGCTCGGACCGCCCTACGCGGTCGGCGATCGAGTCGGGCTCTCCGGGCTGGAATCCGTCTACGAGAAGCGGCTCGCCGGATCGCCGAGCACCGACGTCGTGATCGTCGACCGCAAGGGCGCGACCGTACGCAAGCTCAAGCGCTTCGCGGGCAAGGCGGGGCAACCGGTGCGGCTAACGATCGATCCCTCGACTCAGAAGGCCGCGGAAGCAGCGCTCGTCGGCGTCCGCAACAACGCGGCCCTGGTTGCAATCGACCCGTCGACGGGCGCGATCCGAGCCGTCGTCTCGAAGCCCGACGGGGGATTCAATCGCGCACTCGCGGGCACGTACCCGCCGGGTTCGACCTTCAAGGTCATGACGTCGGCGGCCCTGCTCGCCGCCGGCGACACTGGGTCCACTCCGGCACCTTGTCCACCGACGATCACCGTCGACGGTCGTTCGTTCGCGAACTTCGAAGGCGAATCCTCGGGCTCGCTCGACCTCGCGAGCGCGTTCGCGATCTCGTGCAACAACGCGTTCATCGGCCTGGCCGATCAGCTCCCCGCGGACGCGCTCGCGAAAGCGGCAACCTTGTTCGGGTTCAACGCGCACTGGTCGCTCGGTATCGATGCGGCCGGCGGTTCGTACCCGAAGCCGAGCGATCGTGCCGAGCGCGCCGCATCGGCGATCGGACAGGGACGCGTGCTCGCGAGCCCAGTGCAGATGGCGTCGGTCGCGGCGACGGTCGCGTACGGGCGGTGGCGGGCACCGGCACTCGTCACCGAGCCGGCACCGGCCGCCCCCCCGGGCGTCGCCCCGCTCGACCCGCGCGTCGATGCGACGCTGAAATCGTTCATGGCGAGTGTCGTTCGTCCGGGTGGCACCGCGGCCGGAGCAGGCCTGCCGGCCAACGCGTTCGGCAAGACCGGCACGGCCGAGTTCGGCAATGCGAACCCACCCCGTACGCACGCGTGGTTCATCGGGTTCCGCGGCGGCCTCGCATTCGCGGTCATCGTCGAGGACGGCGGTGTGGGCGGGCGCGTCGCGGCGCCGCTGGCCGCCGGATTCCTCCGAGCTCTGCCGCAGTAACGCCGACACATCCGCTGAGTAGTCTGTCCGGATGGAGAAGTCGGGGGCTCGGGCCGGACTCGGGCCGTTCGCAATCAGGTCGTACGCGATTGGGTCGTTTGCGTTGGCGCTCGTGCTGAGCGCGTGCGGCGGATCGTCGGGCGTGCATCAATCCCGCGCGCCGGCACCCGCCGCCTCGTCCACGACGAAGGCGACGTCGACCACCTCTACGACACTCGCGAAACCAAAGCCTTACGACCCGACGAAGCCAGTCGACCTCGGGGGAACTCCCGGCGTCACGCCCGCCGAGCAGCACCGCGCCGAGCAGTTGGTCCGCTCGACAATCGTCGACCTCCGCAAGTTCACCTACCCGTCCGACGCGATGGCGGCCGGGTATCGCTCGATCGGCGACCGCATCACAGGCGATGAGCACTTCATCAAGTGGGCCACCGTCGACGACGGCCACATCCTCGACCCGACGCGACCCGAGTCACTGGTCTACGAGGTGCAGAACGGCACGCAGCAGATCGCCGCCGCGATGTTCATGCTGCCGTTCGGCAGCCGCTTCACCGACGCGCCCGACGTCGGCGGCGCGCTCACACAGTGGCACGTGCACGCCGATCTCTGTCTGACGAACGACCCGGTGCAAAAGACGCTGTCGGGCCTCACCGCCGTCAACGGCCAGTGCCCGACGGGGTCGTCGAAAGCCGGCAACACCCCGATGCTGCACGTCTGGGTCGTGCCCAATCAGTGCGGACCGTTCGCCGCACTCGAGGGTGTCGGTGCCGGCCAGGTGCCCGCCGGACAGACCCGGCTCTGCGACACCGCACACGGCGGCACGTGACGGGCTGAGACGCGCGAACCGGAACACCACACAGCGGGAACGGTTCACCGGTCGCTGGGCTCGAGGACCCGGGGTCGCAACCCCATTGTCGCCAGCATCGAGCGGTCGCTCGCGTGGTCGGCACACGGCGTCGTCGCGGTGAGCATCATGTTGCGCTCGCTCGAGAAGATCGAGTTGGCGCCGGCAAGGAAACAGAGCGCCTGGTCGGAGAAGCTCATCAGGTGCCGGCCCGCGGCGATGCGAACCACCGAGGTGGGCATGAGCACCCGCGCGGCCGCGATCATGCGGACCGTCTCGTAGATCTCGACGTCGTCCGCGTTCTCGAGCGGGGTGCCCGGGACGCGCGACAACACGTTGATCGGCACCGACTCCGGATGGGGGTCGAGAGTCGCCAACCGCTGCAGGAACGAGATCCGGTCGGCGACCGATTCGCCCATCCCGATGATCCCGCCGCAGCACACCGTGATGCTCGTCGTCCGCAGGTTGTCGATCGTGTCGAGGCGCTCCTGGTAGGTGCGGGTCGTGATCACCGAGGCGTAGTACTCGGGTGAAGTGTCGAGGTTGTGGTTGTAGGCGTAGAGGCCTGCTTCCTCCAGCCGGCGCGCCTGATCGGCGGTGAGCATGCCGAGCGTCGCACACACCTCGAGCCCGAGATCGTTGACCTGACGCACCATGTCGAGCACCCGGTCGAACTGCGCGTTGTCCTTCACGTCGCGCCACGCGGCACCCATGCAGAACCGGGTGACGCCTTGGGCCTTGGCTCGCTTGGCCGTGCGTACCACCTCGTCGACGGCCATGAGTGGCTGGGGCTTGACACCGGTGTCGTGACGCGCCGACTGCGAGCAGTATCCGCAGTCCTCGGGGCAAGCACCGGTCTTGATCGACAGCAGCTGGTTCACCTGCACGACGTCGACATCGTGGAACTGTTCGTACACGCGGCCGGCCCGGCGGATCAATCCCATGAGCGGCAGCTCGAAGAGCGCCCGCACTTCGTCGATCGTCCAGTCACTTCTCGGCGCGTCGGTCATGCGACGAGAGGCTATTCGGCTCGCCGCCCGGTCCCGCAATGCACGGGTCAGGCGTCGCCGAAGCCCTCGGGCATCAGGACGGTCGGGTCGATCTGGCCCGTGAACAAACCGCCCTTGAAGCCGCCGTCGCAGTCGAACTGCAGGCCGGTGACGAACGACGAACGCGGACTGTTGAGGAACACCATCGGCCAGGCCTGCTCATCTGCAACGGCATGGCGACCGAGAGGAACCGGGAAGTCGTCCATGTACTTCTTGCCGACGGCCTTCTCGAACTCGGGCATCATCGGCGTGTCGGTCGGACCCGGATTCACGCAGTTGATGCGGATCCTGTCCTTCGCGAGGTTGAACGAACGAAACGCCGTGTACGCGTTGATCGCTTCCTTCGACAGCCCGTACGCGTTCGCCAGCTCCTTCGGGTGCTCCTCGCACCATGCACGCGCCGCGGCGAAGTCAGGAGTCAGCACGAGACCGAAAAGCAACTCCATGTTCTGCATCCAGCCGATCCCCGCGGTCGACGCGATGCTGGCGATCGACGACCCTTCGATCATGAGCGGGATCACCGACTCGGTCACCTCACGAAGCCCGCAGAAGTTGACGAGCATCACGTCGAGCTCGGGAAACGTGTTCGGCAGACCGGCGCAGTTGAACAGCGCGTTCACGATCTTGCCGATCTTGGCGACCGTCTCGTCGATCTGCGCCGGGTCGCGGAGGTCGCACTGGCTGAAGCTGGCCAGCCCCGTCACCTCGGGCTTCTTGATGTCGATGGCGTGCACCTCCGCACCGAGATCGACGAGGATCTGCGCGGTCGCGGCGCCCATCCCCGACGCCGCGCCCGTCACGATCACGCGCTTGCCCTCGTACTGCAGCACGTCGTTCATTCGTCAATCCTCCAAGGAGATGGCTCGTTCGGGGCAGTTCTCGGCGCCGATCCGCGCTTGCTCGGCGAGTGCGCCGTGGACCTCGGATGCGACGATCTCGCAGTGGCCGAAGTCGTCGGGCGCGAACACGTCGGGGGCCAGCACGTAGCAGCGGCCGTGACCGACACACAGATCGGGATCAACGCGCACCCTCACCGCGACCTCTCCTCGCTTCGTGACTCGTTACTCGTGACTCGTGACTCGTGACTCGCCGGCGAGAGGCGCGTGCACGGCCGAGATCCTATGCTCCGAAGCGTGTGGCCCCGCACGTCGATCGCGGTTTGTCTCGTTGGCCTCGTCGCCCTGGCGTGCAGTAGTGGTGGTGGCGGAAACCAGGCGATCGCGCCGCCGTCGACGACCACCTCGGTTCCCGGGTACCGACTCGACCGCACCTTGCGTCTCGATCAGATACAGGTGCTCGGGTCGCACAACAGCTACCACGGCCGGCCGTATCCCCAGGTGCTCGCCGCGCTGCGCAACGGCGGGAACGCGGGGCTCGCGATGAGTCTTGACTACGCGCACGCTCCGCTGCCCCGCCAATTCGCGCTCGGCGTACGCCAGATCGAGCTCGACGTCTGGTCCGACCCGAGCGGCGGCAAGTTCGCCCGGCCGTCGTTTCCGATCCAGGTGGGGGTGCGCCTGCCTGCCGAACCGGTGATGCGCACGCCCGGCTACAAGATCATCCACCAGGCCGATGTCGACACGAACTCGACCTGTCTCACGTTCGTCTCGTGCATTCGGCTCGTCCGGACGTGGTCGGATGCGCACCCGGCTCACGTGCCGATCGACATCCACGTCGAGATGAAGGACGATCGCGTGACCGAACCGATGTTCGCCGCGCTCGAGCGCGAGATCCTCTCGGTGTTCACCCGCGACCAGATCATCACCCCCGACGACGTGCGCGGCAGCGCTCCGACGCTGGGACAAGCAGTCCGCTCGCATGGCTGGCCGACGCTCGACCGCGTACGCGGCAAGGTCTACTTCACGCTCGACAACGAATCGTTCCGCGACGGGTACCTGATTGGCCACCCGTCGCTGCGTGGGCGTCTGCTCTTCACGCCGTCGTCGCCGGGTCGAGAC